>JAEUPE010000200.1 GCA_016790435.1 Rubrivivax sp.
CGCCGTGCTCGTCGACGTGAGCCTGCCGCGCACCGAGCTCTCGATCCCTGTCTACTACATCATTGCCCCGGCCGAGGCGAGCTCGAACCTGAGCCGCTTCGACGGCGTGCGCTACGGCCACCGCGCCGAGGCGCCGGCCGACCTGATGGCGCTGTACAAGCAGAGCCGCAGCGAGGGCTTCGGGCCCGAGGTTAAGCGCCGCATCATGATCGGCACCTACGTGCTCAGCCACGGCTACTACGACGCCTACTACCTGCAGGCGCAGAAGCTGCGCCGCATGATCGCCGACGACTTCCAGGCTTGCTTCAAGCAATGCGACGTGATCGCCGGCCCGGTGGCGCCCCCGGTGGCGTGGAGGCTCGGCGCGCAGGCCGACGACCCGGTGAAGTCCTACCTGGCCGACATCTTCACGCTGCCCGCCAGCCTGGCCGGGCTGCCCGGCATGAGCGTGCCGGCCGGCACGGGCGAAGGCGGCATGCCGGTGGGGCTGCAACTGATCGGCAACTACTTCGCCGAGGGCACGCTGCTGCACGCCGCGCACGCCTTGCAGCAGGCCACCGACTGGCACCTGCGGGAGCCGCAGCGATGAACACGAAGGTGACGAAGGGCGCTGCGCCGGCTTCGGCCGCCGCCGCCGCCGGCCCCGCCCTCGTGCGCGGCTGGGAGGTGGTGATCGGCCTCGAAACGCACGCGCAGCTCTCGACCGCGAGCAAGATCTTCAGCGGCGCATCCACCGCGTTCGGCGCCGAGCCGAACACGCAAGCCTGCGCGCTCGATCTCGCGTTGCCCGGCACGCTGCCGGTGCCCAACCGCGGCGCGGTGGAGCGTGCGATCCGCTTCGGCCTCGCGGTCGGCGCGAAGGTGGCGCCGATGTCGATCTTCGCGCGCAAGAACTACTTCTACCCCGACCTGCCCAAGGGCTACCAGATCAGCCAGTACGAGATCCCGGTCGTGCAGGGCGGCACGATGTCGTTCGTGGTCGGCGGCGGCAGCAACGGCGCAGGCACGACGAAGACCGTGCGCCTGACGCGCGCGCACCTCGAGGAGGACGCGGGCAAGAGCCTGCACGAGGACTACCACGGCATGAGCGGCATCGACCTCAACCGGGCCGGCACGCCGCTGTTGGAAATCGTCTCCGAGCCCGACATGCGCGGCGCCGCCGAAGCGGTGGAATACGCGAAGGCGCTGCACACGCTCGTCGTGTGGCTGGGCATCTGCGACGGCAACATGCAGGAAGGCAGCTTCCGCTGCGACGCCAACGTCTCGGTGCGGCGGCCGGGCACGCCGTTCGGCACGCGGCGCGAGATCAAGAACCTGAACAGCTTCCGCTTCCTGCAGCAGGCCATCGATGCCGAGGTGCAGTGGCAGATCGAGCGGCTCGAGGACGGCTTGGCCATCGAGCAGGCGACGGTCCTGTTCGACCCCGACACGGGCGAGACGCGGGCCATGCGCACGAAGGAAGATGCGCACGACTACCGCTACTTCCCGGACCCCGACCTGCCGCCGTTGGTGATCGCGCCCGAGTGGGTGGAGCGCGTTCGCGCCGGCCTGCCCGAGCTGCCCGCGGCCATGGCCGAACGATTCCAGCACGACGATGGGCTGCCGGCCTACGACGCGGCGATGATGACGCAGAGCCTCGCCTTCGCGCGCTTCTACGAGGCCGTGCGCGACGCGAGTGGGCAGCCCAAGCTGGCCGCCAACTGGCTGATGGGCGAGGTGAGCAAGCGGCTCAATGCCGAGGGGTTGACGATCGAGCGGATGCCGTTGGGGGCAGCACTGCTGGCTGCGCTCATCCGACGCGTGGCCGATGGAACGGTTTCGAACAACAGCGCACGGCAAGTCTTCGACGCACTTTGGGCGGCGACGCAGGTCGGCCACGTCGGCCTTGCCGCTGAGCGTGACGAAGCGCTCGCATTGGCCACTGCGCAAGTCGATCAACAGATCGAGAAGCTCGGTCTCAAGCAGATGAACGACACCGGCGCGCTCGAAGCCATCGTCGACGAGGTCATCGCTGCCAATGCGAAGTCGGTGCAGGAGTTCCTGGCCGGCAAGGACAAGGCCTTCAACGCGCTGGTCGGCCAGGTGATGAAGGCGAGCAAGGGCAAGGCCAACCCGGCGCAGGCCGGCGAATTGCTGCGCAAGCGGCTGGGCGCGACCTGACGGAGTGCCCGGCGCGGCCGGGCCAAGGCCGGGCCAAGGCCGGGCCTTGGCCGGGCCTTGGCCGGGCGAACTTAGCGGCTGGCTGCCGAGGCCGGCCGCGCCGGGCGGTTGGCGCTGACCGGCTTGGCCGGCAGGCCCGGTGCCACCACCGGCATCGGACCGAGCGAGCCGGGTGTGGCGCCGCTCCACAGCCGGCGCAGGCGGTCGAGTTCCGCGTCGTAGATCTTGTTCACGCGATCCAGCTCGACCGTCTGGTTGGCTGCGGCCCCCTTTTGCGCCTCCACGGCCGCATCGTTGGCGTCGAGTTGCTGCTTGATCTTCTGCGGTAGTGCCTTGCCTTGGTAGAACTCCGCCTCGTTGACGAGCGGTACACGTTCGGCGGCCAGTTCCTTCAAGCGCCGTTCGGTGGCGGCAATGGCCAAGCGTAGCGGCTCCATGGCCAGTTCGCGTGCCTTCGCGTGGGCTTCCTCTGTGGGGTAGCGCGCCATCAGGTTGCGGTCGCGTCGGATGGCGTCCTGTTGCGCGGCACGCAACTCGGCAGCGCGGCGCTCGCGCGCCTCCCGCTCGGCCCGCTCCTCCGCGGTGTAGGTGGGCGGGATCACGCTGCGCACGGAACCGTCGCGGTTGAGCAGCAATTGCTCCTTGTGCAGGCATTCGCCGATCGGCCTGTCGGATGTGAGCTTGCGCCCCTGGTCGTTCGTGCAGGTGTAAATGCCACCCGCACTGGCGGGTCCATTGTTGGCGACGGCGACTCCGGCAAGCCCGCACAGCATCAGCGAGAAGGTCCCCGTGCGGCAGAGCCACTGCAGACCCGGCGCTACCCGGGCGCTTGCGGCGAAGCCCGGTGCGGGCAGCGATGAACGGTCGGATTGGCGGGCGTTCATCTAGACACCATACCGTTCGCGGTAGGCAGCGACGGGGCCGGCATGCGTCGACAGTGCCGGGTCCTGGCTCGAACGCAACACCTGCAGCAGGTCGTCCAGCGTGGCGATCGCCGCCACCTCGAGCTTCAACTCTCGAGTGATGTACTGGACGGCGCTGTACGGGAGGTCGCCACCGCCTCCGGAGGCAGGGGCCGTGGCCTTTTCCTGGCGGTCGAGCGCGATGGCCAGCCCGCAGGGCTGTGCACCGGTCTTCTCGATCAGGACCATGGATTCGCGCACCGAAGTGCCGGCGGAAACGACGTCATCGACGACAAGAACGCGGCCGACCAGTGGCGCGCCGACCAGCGTGCCGCCTTCGCCGTGGTCCTTGGCTTCCTTGCGGTTGTAGGCGAAGGGCACGTTGCGCCCGCGCCGGGCGAGTTCCACCGCCACCGCGGCGGCGAGCACGATCCCCTTGTAGGCGGGGCCGAAGAGCATGTCGAACTGCACGCCGCTGGCCAGCAACCGGCGTGCATAGAATTCCGCCAGCTGCCCCAGCTTGGCGCCGTCGTCGAACAGGCCGGCGTTGAAGAAGTAGGGCGAAAGACGGCCGGCTTTGGTGCGGAATTCGCCGAAGCGCAGCACCCCAGCGCGCATCGCGAAATGCACGAATTCGTGTGCCAGCGCCGGGTCGGAACCGGCCGTCGAGCTTGCCGCCGTCATGTTCTTGACAATGGAGTCCCTTTGGCTTTTCGGCTCGTCACGCTCAATCTGAACGGCATACGTTCCGCGGCCAGCAAAGGCTTCGTCGCCTGGGCACAAAACGCAGCGGCAGATTGTATGGGGGTGCAGGAGATCAAGGCCCAATCGGAGGATGTGGCCGGGCGCTTCGAGCGGGTCGGCGGCCTTGACGGGCACTTCCACTATGCCCAGAAGAAGGGATATTCCGGGGTCGGCCTGTACACCAGGAAGGCACCAGGCGCTGTCATCGCCGGCTTCGACCGCAGCGAGTTCGACGCCGAGGGGCGCTGGATCGAGGCCCGTTTCGACACCGCAAACCGCAAGTTCAGCGTCATCAGCTGCTACTTCCCCAGCGGCTCGAGTGGCGAGGAGCGCCAGCAGGCCAAGTTCCGCTTCCTGGCCAAGATGGCCAAGCATCTCCGCAAGCTGCGCGCCGAGCGCGAGTTCATCCTCGTGGGTGACGTCAACATCGCGCACCAGGAGATCGACCTCAAGAACTGGCGCGGCAACCGGAAGAACAGCGGCTTCCTGCCCGAGGAGCGGGCCTGGATGACCGAGCTGCTCACCCGGGGCGGGCTGGTGGATGTCTTCCGCACCCTGAACCCCCAGCCCGAGCAGTACACGTGGTGGAGCAACCGCGGCCAGGCCTGGGCCAAGAACGTCGGCTGGCGGATCGACTACCAGCTGGCCACACCGGCCATTGCCGCCACGGCGCGCCGCGAGCACATCTACCTCGACGAGCGCTTCTCCGACCACGCGCCGTTGATCATCGACTACGCCTTCAAGCTCTGAGCTCTGAGCCCTGGCGCGATGCCGGGCGCGGGCAGGGCGCAATAGCATGCGGCCTGTCAAACGGCCATCCAGGAGGCGACTCGATGATCGGCTACGTCACCCTCGGCACCAACGACCTGCCGCGAGCCGCGGCGTTCTACGACGCGTTGCTGGCCGAGATCGGGGCCAAGCGCCTCTTCGACTTCGGGCGAGGCATCGCCTGGGGCGTCTCGATGAACCACTGCAGCCTGGGCATCATGAAGCCCTTCGACGGCCAGCCGGCCACGGTGGGCAACGGGGTCATGGCGGCCATCGTCGTCGACAGCCGCGAGAAGGTCGACCGGCTGTACCGCAAGGCGCTCCAGCTGGGCGGGAGGGACGAAGGCCCCGCCGGGCCTCGCGGCGAGGGCTTCTATGCCGGTTACTTCCGCGACCTGGACGGCAACAAGCTCAACGTCTTCTGCATGGGCCCGGCGGCGGCCAGCTGAGACCCGGCGGTACTGCGGCCAGCTGAGCTAGACGGGCGTCACCGGCGCCAGCGGCTCGAACTGCCCGGCCGTCTTGCCCTTCCAGGCGGCGATGGCGCGGCCCATCTCGTCGAGGTCGAAGATGGCGCTTTGCAGCAGCGTCATCTGGTCGAGCGCGTCGCTGGTGGGGTGATCGACCGCGTAGTTGAGCGCCAGTTTGCTGCCGGCGATGGCCAGGGGCGACTTGGCGGCAATCGCCTCGGCCAGCTTCATCGCATGCGCGAGCGCCGCATCGGCGTCGGGCAGCACGGCATTCGCGAGGCCAGTGGCCAGCGCCCGGTCGGCCGGCAGCCGCTCACCGGTGAAGGCCATCTCGCGCGCCACGGCGGGTGGCACGATCTTCGGCAGCCGCTGCAGCACGCCCAGGTCGGCGGCCATGCCGATGTGGATCTCCTGCACGGTGAAGAAGGCGTCGGCGCTGCACACGCGCAGGTCACAGGCGGCAGCCAGGTCGAGCGCGCCGCCGATGCAAGCACCCTGCACCGCCGCGATGACCGGGAAGCGGGCGGCTTCGATGGCGTCGAAGCAGCGCATCAGCTGCCGCAGTCCGTCCTGGAACGCCAGACGCGCGCGCGCGTTGCCGGTGTGCAGCATGGTGGCCAGGTCGCCGTTGCCAGCAAAGACGTCGAGCGCCATGCCGGCGCTGAAGTGCTTGCCTGCCGACGAGATCACGAGAACGCGCGCGCTGCCGTCGGCGTTCAGCTTCGAGACCGCGTCGCGCACGGCCGGAAAGAAGGCCGGCGTCATGGTGTTCATGCGCTCGGGCCGGTTCAGGCGCAAGTGCGCGATGCCCGACTCCGCCAACTCGACGGTGAAGAATTCGGTGTTCATGCCTGCGAGGATAGCCCCGACTCGGGCATGGTCCAATGCAGCACATGGAAGCGAAGTCGGCGGCGATCAGCGAGCAGATGACCACGCAGGACGGCTTGGCCTTGCACCTGCGGCGCTGGCCGGGCGGCCCCGATGCCCGAGGCACGGTGCAGATCGTGCACGGCCTGGGCGAGCACATCGGCCGTTACGAGCACGTGGCCGCGGCACTCAATGCCGCCGGCTGGCATGTGGCCGGGCATGACCAGCGCGGTCACGGCCGCAGCGAGGGGCCGCGCGGCAGCATCCCGCATCCGTTGGCGCTCCTGGGCGACCTCGCCATGGTCACCGACCACCTGCGAGGTGGCGGCAAGCGCATCCTTCTCGGGCACAGCATGGGCGGCCTGGTCGCGGCCCGCTTCGTGGGCGAGAACCTGCATGCCCAGACGGCACGGTTCGCGCGCGACTTCGACGCGCTGGTGCTGTCGTCGCCGGCCCTGGACCTCGGCCTCACCAAGGGCAACCGCATGCTGTTGGCCGTGCTCGGCCGCCTCCTGCCCAATTTGCGCGTGAGCAACGGGCTGAGGCCGCAATGGGTGTGCCGCGACCCGGCGGTCGTGCAGGCCTACATCGCCGACAAGCTCGTGCACGACCGCGTCACGCCGCGCCTCGTGCGCTTCATGGTCGAAAACGGCGCACATGTGATGTCGTTGGCGCCGCACTGGCGGCTGCCCACGCTGCTGCTGTGGGCTGGCGAGGACCTGTGCGTCAACCCGCAGGGCAGCAAGGCCTTTGCGCAGGCTTGCCCCCCCAGCGTGCTCTACAAGCGCTGCTATCGCAAGCTCTACCACGAGATCTTCAACGAGCCCGAACAGCGCGACGTGCTGGCCGATCTCACGCAGTGGCTGCGCCGGTTCTAGACTTCGCCGCATCCTTCGTCTTCCCGCTCACCGCCTCCGGAGGCCCCATGAACGCACCCGCCCGCAGCGCCGAAGCACAAGCCCTGGCCGCCTATGCCGAGGAGGCCTGGGACCAGCGCATCGTGCCCGCCCTCACCGACTACATCGGCGTGCCGGCCAAGAGCCCGATGTTCGACGCCGACTGGGCCGCGCATGGCCTGCTCGAGCGCGTGGTGGTCGACGCCGCGCGCTGGGTCGAGAGCCGCAAGGTGGCCGGCCTCAAGCTCGAGGTGGTGCGGCTGCCCGGGCGCACACCGGTGATCTTCTTCGACATCCCCGCCACGCGTCCCGAGAGTGGTTCAGGCCCCGGCGACACCGTTCTGCTCTACGGCCACCTCGACAAGCAGCCCGAGTTCAATGGCTGGCGCAACGACCTCGGCCCGTGGACGCCGAAGTACGAGAACGGCCTGCTCTACGGTCGCGGCGGCGCCGACGACGGATATGCGGTGTACGCCGCCATCACGGCCATCGAGGCGCTCGATCGCCAGGGCATTGCCCGACCGCGCTGCGTGGGCCTCATCGAGACCTGCGAGGAGAGCGGCTCGCCCGACCTGCCCGCGTACATCGAGGCCCTGAAACCACGCCTGGGCAACATCGCGCTCGTCGTCTGCCTGGACAGCGGCGCCGGCAACTACGACCAGCTCTGGCTCACGACCAACCTGCGCGGCATGGTGAGCGGCGTGCTGAAGGTGGAGATCCTCACCGAGGGCGTGCACTCGGGCGACTCGAGCGGCCTCGTGCCCTCTTCGTTCCGCATCCTGCGCCAGGTGCTCGACCGGCTCGAGGACTCGCGCACGGGGCGGCTGCTGCCGGACAGCTTCCACTGCGAGGTTCCGGCTTCGCGCATGGCGCAAGTGCGGACGACGGCGGCCATCCTCGGCGACCTCGTGTGGAAACGCTTCCCGTGGGCGTGCGGCGCCGATGGCGGGCCCGCCCTGCCGACCACCACCGACCCTGTCGAGGCGCTCGTCAACCGCACCTGGAAACCGACGCTCAGCGTGACGGGAGCCGAAGGATTCCCGGAACTGTCGAACGCTGGCAACGTCCTGCGTCCGTACACGGCGTTCAAGCTGAGCTTGCGCCTGCCGCCGCTGGTGGACGGCCACCAGGCGAGCCTGGCACTGAAGCGCCTGCTCGAGGACAACGCGCCGTACAACGCCAAGGTCACGTTCCAGCCCGACGGCCGCGCCGGCGCCCTCGGGGCAACCGGGTGGAATGCGCCCGATCTCGCACCGTGGCTGGAGCAGGCGCTGAACGCCGCGTCGACGGCGCAGTTCGGCGCGCCGGTGGGCTACATCGGGCAGGGTGGGACCATCCCGTTGATGAGCATGCTCGCCGCCGGGTTCCCGAAGGCGCAGATGATGGTGTGCGGCGTGCTCGGCCCGAAGAGCAATGCGCATGGGCCGAACGAGTTCCTGCACGTGCCCTACGGCAAGCGGCTCACTGCCGCGGTCTCGCAGGTCATTGCCGCTTGCCCCTGAGGGGGCCGCGCGGCTTCGCGCCGCGAGCAGGCGCTGGATGACAGATGAAAAGGGGCGCCGCGAGGCGCCCCTCTTCGTTGCACCGGCGCCCGCTCAGGCCGGATACCACTGCATGACGACCTTGCGCGCAGCGTCGCCGACTTCGGCGCGCACCTGTTCGCGCGAGACCGCGGAGCCCTTCTTCGGGGTCATCGTGGGCGCGAGGTCGATCTCGCTGGCGAAGGTCACGCCATCGGCGCGCGCCTTCAGCACCTCGGCTCGCACCTCGGCGCGAGTCCTGCTGGACATGAACGACTCGTCGGCCATCGTGATGTCGTCGGCGCGGGCAGCGGTGCCGGCGAAGGCGAGCGTGGCGAAGGCGGCGAGAGCGATGAGTTGCTTGTGGACCATGATGAACCTCCTTGAAAGCGAAGTGAACGGTTGAGTGACGGCGGGAATCCGGCGAGGCCAGGTCGACGTCGAACTTGGTGTTGCGTCTGTCGTGCCCCGGTGCCGGCTATTACGCCGCTTGCCCCGTGGCGGATGCGCCATGCGGGTGAGTCGCCCATCGGGGGGGGGCCGCAGCCGCGGCGGCCACCGCGGGGCGCGCAGTTCGCGCGTGTCTCGTGAGGCGGTGCGCCTCGACAGTTCCCGCCGGGGCGCTTCTCCTGCCGCCCGCGCTAGAAGGTGAATCTAGAAAGTGAAGCCTGCGGCGACCTCGCGCCCGCTCATCGGCTCGAGCAAGGCCAGCAAAGGCGACAGCGGCGCATAGCGCAGCGCGACCTTCGTGCAGTAGGCGAAGAAGCGGGGCAGGTCGGCGGCGTAGTGGTCCTTGCCGTCGCGGTGCTTGAGGCGGCAGAAGATGCCCATCACGCGCAGGTGGCGCTGCAAGCCCATCCACTCCAGCGCCTTCCAGAACTCGCCGAAATCCGCCGACACCGGCAGCGAGGCGCGCCGCGCCGCCTCCCAGTAGCGCACGGCCCAGTCGATCTCCTGCGCCTCGTCCCAGGAGATGAAGGCGTCGCGCAGCAGCGATGCGAGGTCGTAGCTGATCGCCCCGGCCAGCGCGTCCTGGAAGTCGATGATGCCCGGCAGTGGCTCGCTGATCATCAGGTTGCGCGGCATGTAGTCGGCGTGCACGGCCACCACCGGTTGCGCCAGCGCGCTGCCGGCGAGCAGCAGCGTGATGCGCTTCCATGAAGCCTGCTGGGTGGCGTTCCAATCGATGCCGAACTCTCGCCGCACGCACCACTCGGGGAAGAGCGCCAGTTCGCTCTCGAGGAGGGCCTGGTCGTGGCGTGGCAGCACGCCGGCGGGCACGCCGACCTGCCAGCGCACGAGCGCGGCCAGTGCAGCGCGCATCAGGCGGTCGGCCTCGGGGGCCGAGGCGCTCTTCATGACGTCGAGATACGACTGGCGGCCGAGGTCGGTGAGCAGCAGGAAACCCTTCGCTTCATCGCACTCGAGCACGCGCGGGCTGTTCAGCCCAGCGGCCTCGGCCAGCCGCGCCACCTTGACGAACGGGCGGACGTCCTCATGCGGCGGCGGCGCGTCCATCACGATGAGGCTGCCGCCAGCGGCCTTGCTCGCTTGCACGCGAAGGTAGCGGCGGAAACTCGCGTCGGCACTGGCCGGCTCGAGCGACTCGGGCTCGAGGCCGTGGCGCGACGCGATGGTGCCGAGCCAGTGCTCGAAGGCAACGCGCCGCGCGGCCTCGGGCCAGGCGATGGATGCGGCGGGGCTCATGGATAATTCATTCTACAAATCGGGCCTCTCGGCCCCTGCGGCCCCGATGCGAGTTCCCCACCTGGCCCTGGCTGCGGCACTGTTCGTCTGGGGTGCATCGGCCGAGGCGCAAACACCAGCGCCTGCCGAGCTTGCGGTCTCGGCGCCCGCGCCTTCGGCGTCGGCCGCGCTGACGCCCGCCACGCGCCTGCAGGGCGCGCCGCGTGGTGAAGCCTCCCGTGCCCTGCCCATCGTGCTGCAAGCGCGAACGCTGCGCGGCCAGCCGGATCTGGAGATGGTTGCCGAAGGCGATGTCGAATTCCGCCGCGGCGGTCTCGTCATTCGCGCCGACCGCCTCGCCTACGACGTGCCCGAGGACCGTGCGCGCGCCCTGGGCCAGGTGCACATCGAGCGCGAGGGCGTGGTCTACAAGGGACGCGAGCTTCAGCTCCACGTGCAGCGCTTCGAGGGCTTCTTCCTCGAACCGACCTTCGAGTTCCTGAACCTCGGTGCGGGCGGGCGGGCCGACCGCGTCGACTTTCTCGGGCCGGGCCGCTCGCGCGCGGCCAACGCGAGCTACACGAGTTGCCCGCGCGAGGACGGGGTCGAGCCGGCCTGGGTGCTGAAGGCCGATCGCGTGCACCTGGACCTGGAAGCGAACGAGGGCATCGCCGAAGGCGCCGTGCTGCGCTTCCTGGGCACGCCGATCGTCGCGCTGCCGACGCTGAGCTTCCCGTTGTCGGAGGCGCGCAAGTCGGGCTGGCTGCCGCCGACGCTGAACATCGACAACCGAAGCGGTGTCGAACTGTCGGTGCCCTACTACTGGAACATCGCGCCCAACCGCGACGCCACGCTGGCGCCCCGCATCATCACGCGGCGCGGCCTCGCCCTCGACGCCGAGTTCCGCTACCTGGAGCCGCAGCACGCCGGCGAGTTGCGCGTGGACGCGCTGCCCGACGACCGCCTGGCCGAGACCGCGCGCGGCGCCGTGCACTGGCAGCACGAGAGCGGCCTGCCGTTCGGGATCACGGCGCGCGCCGACCTGACCCGCGTATCCGACCAGGAGTGGTGGAAGGACTTCCCGAATCGGGGGCTGTCGATCGCGCCGCGCCTGCTGCCGTCCCGCGTCCTGTTCGAGAGACCGCTCGCGCTGCCCGGCGGCAATGGCCTCGCCTACGCGCGGCTGTCGCAATGGCAGGTACTGCAAGGCGCCGAGGATGTGGTGGTGGCGCCGTACGAGCGTTTGCCGCAGGTGGGCGTGCGCGCCGGCGGGCGCCTGGGGTCGTGGGTGTGGGCGATGGAGTCGGAGTACAACCGGTTCGCCCTCCCTTCGGCCGAGCTCGCGCGTGCCGGGCGTGTGGGTGGTGAGCGCGTGCATGCGTTGGGCTCGGTCGCTTATGGCGAGCGCGAGGCAGGGCTGTGGCTGGTGCCTCGGCTTTCGTTGAACGCCGCGGCCTACGACAGCGATCTCACCGGCCGCGCCAGGCGTGCCATCCCGACCTTCAGCATCGACGCCGGCCTGGAGTTCGAGCGCTCGCAAACGGCCTTCGGGCGCTCGTTGCGCCAGACGCTGGAGCCGCGCCTGCTGTATGTCAACACGCCCACGCGTGCGCAAAGCCACCTGCCGAACTACGACGCCGCCGCGAAGGACTTCAACTTTGCCTCCCTCTACAGCGAGAACGTTTTCTCGGGCGTCGACCGCGTCTCTGACGGGCACCAGGTCACCGCCGGGGTGACGACGCGCCTCGTCGACGAAGCCAGCGGCGGCGAGGCCTTGCGCCTGGGCATCGTGCAGCGCTACCTGTTCCGGCCGCAGCAGGTGACGGCGCAGGCCGACGGCACGCCCGACGGCACCCCGGTGGATCAGAAGTTCTCCGACTTGCTGCTGATCGGCTCGACCAACGTGCTGCCGAGCTGGACCTTCGACGCCGCGGTGCAGTACAGCGCCGAGATCCAGCGCTCGGTGCGCTCGATCCTGGGCATGCGCTACTCGCCGGGCCGCTTCCGAACGGTGGCCACGACGTACCGCTTCGCGCGTGGCCTGTCGGAGCAAGTCGAGCTGGGCTGGCAGTGGCCGATCCTGGAGCGACCGGTCACGCGAGCGCCCTTGTCGGGTGGCGGTTGCAGCGGCTCGTGGTACGGCGTCGGCCGCGTCAACTACAGCCTCAAGGACAGCCGCGTGACGGACTCCGTTCTGGGCCTGGAGTACGACGCCGGCTGCTGGATTGCGCGCGTGGTGGCCGAGCGCCTGTCCACCGGCCGCAGCCAGGCCACGACGCGCCTGCTCGTGCAACTGGAACTCGTCGGGCTCTCGCGCATCGGCTCCAACCCGCTGCGGGTCTTGAAGGACAATATCCCCGGCTATCAGCTGCTGCGCGAGGAGCGCATCAGCCCGGTAGCGGCACCGGAATGAACCTCGGCGCGAGTGGTCTCCGGCATCCGCGGGCCGAGCACGGCCACCGGGCCCGCATGCGACGCCCCCACCCATGATCCATCGTCTCCCGTCTCTTCCTCCCTTGGCCGGCCGGTGTCTGGCCCTGGCCGTGATGGCGCCTCTGGCCGCCCTGCTGGCGGTGGCGGTGCCCGTGGCCGCGCAGTCCGTGCCGGCAGGCGGGCCGCTCACGGGCGACTACATCGCTGCGGTCGTCAACCAGGAACTCGTCACCGCGGGCGAGGTCGAGCGCCGCATGGAGGCAGCCAGGGCCAATGCCGCTCGTCAGGGTGCTCGCCTGCCTCCGGTGGCGGAGTTGCGCCGCCAGGTCTTCGACGCCTTGATCGAGGAGCGGGTGATCATCACCATGGCGCGCGAGAGCGGCGTGCGCGTGGACGAGGCCGAGATCGACCGTGCCGTGCAGAGCGTGGCGGCGCAGAACCGCTTCACGATGGCGCAGCTGCGGGAGCGCTTGCGCCTCGATGGCAGCGACCTGACGCGCTTCCGCGCCACGCTGCGCGACCAGCTCTTGATCGAGAAGCTGCGCGAGCGAGAGGTTTACCCGCGCATCCGCGTCAGTGACGAGGAGATCGAGCAATACCTCGCCCAGCAGCGCGCGGCGGCGGCGGCCGATGCACAGCTCAACATCGCCCAGATCCTGGTCACCGTCCCTGAAGATGCCGGCGAGTCGGTGGTGGCGACGCGGCGTGCGCGGGCCGAGGCGGCACTGGCGCGGGTGCGCGCAGGCGAGCCCTTCGACCGTGTCTCGCGCGAGGTGTCCGAGGACGGCAACCGCGAGCGCGGCGGCGAGATCGGCCTGCGCCCGGCCGCCCGGCTGCCTGACCTGTTCACGGCCGCCGTCAAGGGGTTCAAGGTGGGTGAGGTCTCGGCGGCCCCGCTGCGCTCCGGTGCCGGCTTCCACATCCTGAAGCTGCTCGAGCGCCGTGGCGGCCAGGCGGGGTCCACCGTGACGCAGACGCGCGCACGGCACCTGCTGTTGCGCACGTCGCCGCAATTGAGTGCCGACGTGGCGACACGCCGGCTCACGGAGTACCGCGCCGCCATCGAATCCGGGCAGCGTACGTTCGAGGACCTCGCGCGCCAGTTCAGCGAGGACGGCTCGGCGGCTGCCGGGGGCGACCTGGGCTGGACCACGCCCGGCACGATGGTGCCGGAGTTCGAGACCGCGATGGATGCGCTCGCGCCGGGTGGCGTCTCGGCGCCTGTGCTGTCGCGCTTCGGCGTGCACCTGATCCAGGTGCTCGAGCGTCGCGAAGTGCCGCTCGACCTGCGGCAGATGCGCGAACAGGCGCGCAACGTGATTCGCGAGCAAAAGTTCGAGCATGCCTACATCGACTGTGCCAAGGTGTTGCGCGCCCGCGCCTACGTAGAGTTGCGCGACCCGCCGCAGTGAGACACCTGCCGCGCAAGCGCTTCGGCCAGCACTTCCTGGCCGACCAGGCGGTGCTCGAGGCGATCGTTGACTGCATTGCGCCGCAGCCGGGCGAGGCCCTGGTCGAGATCGGACCCGGGCTCGGCGCGATGACGGCGCCGCTGCTGGCACGGGCCGGCGCGCTCACCGTGATCGAACTCGACCGCGATCTGGCGTCGCGGCTGCGAGCGAGGCCGGGGCTGACGGTCATCGAGGCCGACGTGTTGAAGGTGGACTTCGTCGACCTGGCCAGGCAAGCGGCGAAGCCGCTGCGCGTGGTGGGCAACCTGCCCTACAACATCTCGACCCCGATCCTCTTCCACCTGATGCCGGCCGCACAGAGCGTGCGCGACCAGCATTTCATGCTGCAGAAGGAGGTGGTCGAGCGCATGGCGGCAGCGCCCGGCAGCAAGGCCTACGGCCGCCTGAGCGTGATGCTGCAGTGGCGCTATGAGATCGAGGCCGTGCTGGAGGTGCCGCCGACCGCGTTCGAGCCGCCGCCGCGCGTGGACTCGGCCGTCGTCCGCATGCGTCCATTGCCCGCCGAGCAGGCGGGGCAGGCCGATGCGGCGAGGCTTGGCGAGCTGGTGGCCGTGGCCTTCTCGCAGCGGCGAAAACTGCTCAGACACACCCTGGGCCGCTGGCTGGCCGAGCATGGCTATGCGGGCGAGTTCGACGTGCAGCGGCGCGCCGAGGAAGTGCCGGTGGCCGAGTACGTGGCCCTATCGCGGGCGCTCGTCGCCCGCGAATGAAAACGGGCGGCCCGGAGGCCGCCCGTGTTGTCCTGCGAGGTGGATCAGCGTGCGCGTGGGCTCACGCCTAGGCCGCCGCCTTGAGCCACACCGCGGTGTCGAAGGCGCTCACCATCATCGGCATGTTCATGCCGAAGTTCGGATTCACGCCACTCTTGGGCACTGCCACCTTCGCCGGCGGCTTGACCACCGGCGCGGCGGTGTTGCCGCTGCTGCTGTTGGCTCCGGCGTTCGTGCCGTTGCTCTGGGCCGTTTCCGTCGCCCGCTCCCATGACCCGATTTCCTGGGAGCGGGCTACCGAAAAGAATAGAAACATCTGAACGGTATTCGTCGTTCCCCCCAGAAGTCAGCCGCATCGCGGAAGACATCGAGCAACTGCTCGCGGGCCTCGCGGTCGAAACGGGGGTTGTCGGGCAGCTGCTCGAGCACCACCACGAAGCCCGGTTGCTGACCGGACTTGTGCACGAGGTCGGTCATGCAGTCGTACAGCGCATCGAGGTTCTTCCCGAAATGCGTCGGGAAGGTGAAGGCGGCGGCGATGCCGTCGAGCACGTCCTGCTTCGTCTGCGCCTCTGAAAGATTGGCGTACAGGAAATGCTGGCCGGAATCCGAGGCGGCCTGCATCAGGTCGGCCACCCGGTAAGCCCGGATGGCCTGGACAAGATTTGGGCGGATGGTCTGCAACTGCATGGTCGCTTTCCTCCTTGTTGAATGGCTGGGGGAAGGGTTGGGATCAGAGAGTGAAGTGGCGCCCGCAGCGATGACCTGGGTCAAGGGGCGGTGATGCGGCTGAAACTGGCGTAGTGATCGGCGGTGTAGAAACAGTCCTGCGGTGCCTTCGCCGGCCCGCCGCACACGATGCGCCGGGCACCGCGGTTGCGCGCGCGCGGCGTCTTGACGGTGTACTCTCGGTAGTGGCCGCGGCTCTTGGGCGGCAACAGGCGCTCGCGATTCAGGAAGACGGTGCCGTCCTTCTCGAACGGAAAAGGCCCGCCAGCGTGGATCAACTGGTAGGTGGCCTGCGCCTCGGGTGGCAAGGTCCCGAGGGCGACCGCCGGCAGATCTGTGCCCTGGGGCGCCCGCGCCGCAGCCTCGATCGAGACCCCAAGGAGCCCGCCACCGACCGCGAGGTGCAGGGCAACGGCTCCGGCCAGCCCCCACTTGATCGCTGCCCGGCGAGCCTTCGCGCCCACCTCGGCCAAACCGGTCGGATACACGGGTTAACCCTGATTAGTCAAACACCCATGGTACCCGACACCCCCTGGAAACTCAAGCTGCAAAGCCCTGCGGGCGCACTGTCCAACGCATGTGTGCGTGCGCACACATTTGCGATATCGTCTGCAGCATCAAGAGCGGCTGCGCGCTCGAGCGCGGACTCTTCACTGACCGCGCGGTCAGCAAGTCCCCGACTTCAGTGAAGCAGGCGCCTTAGCCGGCGCTGCCCAGGCTGCGCCCGGCTTGGGCATCGGCGACCGTCAGTGCCGTCATGTTGACGATGCGGCGCACCGTTGTGGACGGCGTGAGGATGTGCACCGGCTTCGCGGCGCCGAGCAGCACCGGTCCGATGGCGATGCCGCCGCCGGCGGCCGTCTTGAGCAGGTTGTAGGCGATGTTGGCCGAATCGATGTCCGGCATCACGAGCAGGTTGGCGTCGCCCTGCAGCGTCGTGCGCGGCATCAGCGCGCGACGCTGCGCGCTGTCCAGGGCGACATCACCGTGCATCTCGCCGTCGACCTCCAGCCAGGGCGCCTGCTCGCGCAGCAGGGCCAGCGTGCGGCGCATCTTTACCGCGCTCGGCAGATCGCTGGTGCCGAAGTTGGAGTGCGAGAGCAGGGCCGCCTTCGGCTCGATGCCGAAGCGCAGCATCTCCTCGGCCGCCATGACCGTGATCTCGCAAAGCTCCTCCGGCGTCGGGTCGGCGTTGACATGCGTGTCGACGAGGAAGACCTGGCGCCCGGGCAGCATCAGCCCGTTCATGCACGCATAGACCGGCACGTCCTGCTTCGTGCGCGGGCTGCCGCCGGCGCGCGGGCCGATGACCTGGTCGATGTAGTGGAGGTGGTTGGCGGTGGTGCCCCAGGTGCCGCACAGGAGACCGTCGACATCACCGTGGTGAAGGAGCATGGTGCCGATCAGTGTCAGGCGCCGGCGCATCTCGATCTTGGCCAGTTCGCGCGTCACGCCACGCCGTTCGGCGAGCTGGTGATAGGCCTGCCAGAAGGTCCGATAGCGGGTGTCGTTCTCGACGTTGACCACGTCGTAGTCGACGCCTTCCTTCAGGCGCAGGCCGAACTTCTCGATGCGCGCCGCGATCACTGCCGGCCGGCCGATGAGCGTCGGCTGCGCCAGGCCCTCGTCCACGACTACCTGCACAGCGCGCAGCACGCGCTCGTCCTCGCCCTCGGCGAAGGCGACGCGGCGCGCCGCGGCGCTCTTGGCGGCGGCGAAGATCGGCCGCATCGTCTGCCCGCTGGCATAGATGAAGCCCTGCAGACGCTCACGGTAGGCCGCCATGTCGGCGATCGGCCGGCTGGCCACGCCGGAGGCGACGGCGGCCTCGGCCACTGCCGGCGCGATCTTCATCATCAGCCGCGGGTCGAAGGGCTTCGGAATCAGGTACTCGGGCCCGAAGGCAAGTGTCTGGCCGCCATAGGCCGCCGCCACCACGTCACTCTGCTCGGCCCGCGCCAGCTCGGCGATGGCGCCGACGGCTGCGATCTCCATTGCATCGGTGATGGTCGTGGCTCCGCAATCGAGCGCCCCACGAAAGATGTAAGGGAAGCACAGGACGTTGTTGACCTGGTTCGGGTAGTCGCTGCGCCCGGTGGCCATGATGGCGTCGTCGCGCACGGCCTTCACCTGCTCTGGCAGGATCTCGGGCGTCGGATTGGCGAGCGCGAAGATGACCGGATGGGCGGCCATCTTCGCCACCATCTCGGGCTTGAGGACGCCCGCCGCCGACAGGCCGAGAAAGACATCGGCGCCGGGAATGACGTCGGCCAGCGTGCGCAGCGGCGTGGCCTGGGCGAACAGCACCTTGTCCTCGTCCATCAGCTCCTTGCGGCCCTGATAGACGACACCGGCGAGGTCGGTCACCCAGACGTTCTTGCGCGGCACGCCGAGCTTGAGCAGAAGGTTGAGGCAGGCCAGCGCCGCGGCGCCGGCGCCAGAGGCGACGAGCTTGACCTCCTCGATCTTCTTGCCCACGACCTTCAGCGCGTTGAGCAGGGCCGCCCCCACCACGATGGCCGTGCCGTGCTGGTCGTCGTGGAAGACGGGGATCCTCATGCGCTCGCGCAGCTTGCGCTCGACGTAGAAACAATCCGGCGCCTTGATGTCCTCGAGGTTGATGCCGCCGAACGTGGGCTCGAGCGCGGCGATGCAGTCGACGAGCTTGTCGAGGTTCTTCTCGTTCACCTCGAGGTCGAAGACATCGATGCCGGCGAACTTCTTGAACAGGACTGCCTTGCCCTCCATCACCGGCTTGGCGGCGAGCGGACCGATGTCGCCGAGCCCCAGCACCGCCGTGCCATTGGTGACGACAGCCACCAGGTTGCCGCGCGCCGTGTAGCGGAAAGCCGTGGACGGGTCGGCGGCGATCTCCTCGCAGGCGGCGGCCACGCCGGGCGAGTAGGCCAGCGCCAGGTCGCGCTGGTTCGTCATCTGCTTCGTCGCGGCAATGGCCAACTTGCCCGGCGTCGGGAACTCGTGGTACTCGAGAGCCGCCTGCCTCAACTCGGCCGCGCGCTCAGTTGCGCGCTCACTTGCGCGTTCAGCCGCGCGGTCTGCTGCCTTGGGGCCCGGCGGGGCCGCGGGCGGTGTGCTGTCGGCGCGGGGCATGGGTGTCTCCTCGGTTCATCGGCCGCGGCGAGCGGCCGCCGCGCCATTGTCGTGGCTCGACCGCGGTCTGCAGGATGGGGTGATCGAGAGGGGCAAGAGGACCGATCGGATCGTCTGCACGACGCAGCGCCTATTCGCAAAACTGCGTAGCCGCGGACCGACGCGACCCAAAGATACTGCGGGCAGCGGTGCCGGCTGGCGCCGCGACCCGCACCATGGATGACGCGGCTGCACCGGCCACCCCACCACACCCAGTCGGCGCGACGCCCGCCACGACCGCTGCCGCGCCACGGCCGCGGCGGCTGAGGCGTGTGCTGCTCTGGGCCGTGCTCGTCGCCCTGCTGGCGGTGGCACAGACGCTGCTCGTCGCGCTGACGCTGCGCTACGAGGCGTGGCGCGCGGTCGAGGCGGCCGAGGGCGCTGCTGCCGAGGCGGTGACCTCGGTGCGGCGCGACCTCCTGCGGCTGACGCACGCCATCCAGGCCGTGACCTGGCTGGAGCCGGAGGACCCGGCCTGGCGCCAGGCGGGGGCCAAGCTGCTGCGCGAGTTGCCGGAGCTGCGCCGCATCGAATGGCGAGACGGACTCGTGGCCGTGGTCGCCGCGATCGAGGCGCCGCTCGGGCCGCCCCTCTTCGCGCGCATCCCGCGCCTCGAACTGGCCGCCGAGGCGGACCTCGCCTGCCGCGATGCAAGACGCGCGTCTGCGCCCGCTTTCTCGCGCAGCTATTTCGTGCCAACGCTGGAAGGCACGGGCCAGGAGGTGATGGACCTGTGCGTGCCAGTGCTGCGCGACGGGCGCGAGACCGGCTTCGTGGTGGCCACGCTGGCGCTGCCCGCCCTGCTGGAGATGGCCGCCGAACGCTCGCGCGAACTGCAGCGCTACGAGCTCAGCTTCGTCGAAGCCGACGGTGCCCGCCTGGCGCGCGCCGGCGCGCGCCGCGGTTCCGGGGTCCACACGGCCGAACAGGCGCTCGACCTGCCCGGGCAGACGCTGCGCCTGCGTGCCGACAGCCTGGCCGGCCGCCCGAGCCTGATCCCCAACCTGACGCTGGCCCTCGCGTTGGGGCTGTCCATCGGCCTGTTCGGCGTCGTCTTCCTGCTCGCGCGCGACGTGCGCCGGCGCGCCGAGGCGGAACAGGCCCTGGCCGAGGCGCTCGGCTTCCGCCGGGCGATGGAAGACTCGCTCAGCACCGGCCTGCGCGCGCGCGACATGGCTGGCGCCATCACCTATGTCAACCCGGCCTTCTGCGCCATGGTGGGCTACAGCGCTGACGAGCTGCGCGCCGTGCGACCGCCCGAGCCGCCGCCCTACTGGCCGCCGGAGCGCGCGGCCGAGTACGCGGAGCGCCAACGCCACCGCCTCGCGGGCGAGACGCCGCCGCAAGCGCAGCGCGAGGGCTTCGAGACGCTCTTCGTGCGCCGCAACGGCGAGCGCTTCCCGGCCATGGTCTACGAGGCGCCGCTGCTCGATGGCGCCGGCAGGCAGACGGGCTGGATGGGCTCGGTGCTCGACCTCACTGCGCAGCGGCGCATCGAGGAGCTCTCGCGCCAGCAGCACGAGCGCCTGCAAGGCAGCGCGCGCCTGGCCACGGTCGGCGAGATGGCATCGCTGCTGAGCCACGAGCTGAACCAGCCGCTGGCCGCCATCGCCAGCTATTCGACCGGTTCGCTGAATCTGCTCGACGCCGCGAACGGCGGGGCCCGGCTCGGGGCCCCAGCCGACACCTGCACGGGCGCATCCAGCGACGGCGTGGCCGACGAGGTGACGCCCCTTCTGCGCCAGGCGCTTGCGCGCATCGCCGAGCAGGCCGAGCGCGCCGGCCGCGTCATCAAGAGCGTGCACGACTTCGTGCGCCGCCGCGAACAGCAACGCGAGACGATCGCCGTCGACCTGCTTGTCGAGGCGGTGTTGCCACTGGTGCGCCTGCAGGCCCGCAAGAGCGCGGCGCAGGTGGAGCTCGACCTGCCGCGGCCGCCCGCGCGCATGCCGCGGGTCGTGTGCGATCGCACGATGCTCGAGCAGGTGCTGCTCAACCTCGCGCGCAATGGCATCCAGGCCATGGAGGCCGACACCCCGATGGCCGAACGCCGGCTCGTCATCGCCGCGCATTCCGTGGCCGACGGAACGCGCGTGTGCTTCGAGATCAGCGACCGTGGGCCCGGCATTGCGCCTGACGTGGCCGCGCGCCTCTTCACGCCCTTCTTCACGACCCGCGCCGAAGGCATGGGGCTCGGCCTCAGCCTGTGCCGCACGGTGGTCGAGCAGCACGGCGGCACGCTCGAGTTCGCGCCCGGCGCTGAAGGGCGCGGCACCGTCTTCCGCTTCACGCTGCCCGGCGCGAAAGCGCGTACGGGCAAGGACGTCGACGGCGACGCGAGTGACAGGAACGACCGGAGCGACGCACGGGGCGGCGGCGCCGGACTTGACGGCCACGGCACCGGCGGCGAGGGAGAACGAGGGGCTGAACATGCCCCCGAAACCGGCGACACTCGCAGCCCTGCCGATTGACCGTCCGGCCGTCGCGGCCGTCTCTCTCGCACACGACTTGGCTCCCACCGCCGCAGGAACCGGCCCGCGCTCCGCCAGCGCGGGCATCCCCGTCGTCTACATCGTCGACGACGAAGAGGTCGTGCGCGACGCACTCGCTTGGCTGCTGCGTTCCCGCCGCCTGCTCTCCGAGGGCTTTGCCAGTGCCGATGCTTTCTCGGCCTGGCTCGAAGCCCAGGGCAAGCCCTGGCCGCGCGCGCCCAGCTGCATGCTGCTCGATGTGCGCATGCCCGGCACCAGCGGGCTGGCGCTCTTCGAGCGGCTGGCGGATGCCGGGCTGGTGACGGCGCTGCCGGTGATCTTCCTCACCGGCCATGGCGACGTGCCCACCGCGGTGGCCGCCGTCAAGCGCGGCGCCTTCGACTTCGTCGAGAAGCCGTTCTCCAACAACTCGCTCGTCGACCGCGTCGAGCAGGCGCTGGCGCAGAGCGCCGCGGCCTTGCAGCAGCGCCTCGGCCGCGATGCAGCCGCCCAGGCTCTGTCCGAACTGACCGATCGCGAGCGCGAGGTCATGCGCCTGGTCATCGAAGGCCGGCCCAACAAGCTCATCGCCGACGAACTGCAGATCAGCGTGCGCACGGTCGAAGTGCATCGTGCGCGCGTGTTCGAGAAGATGGACGTGCGCTCGGCCGTGGAACTGGCCAACCTGCTGCGCGACAAGGGGCTGGCGTGAAGCACGGCGAACGGCATGGGTGAGTTCGAACTGATCGCGCGCCACTTCAAGCGTGCCGTGCGCGCGGGCTCGCGGCGTGTGGCGCTGGGCATTGGTGACGACTGCGCGCTCGTCGCGCCCGACGAGGGCATGCAGCTGGCCGTGACCACCGACATGCTGGTCGAGGGACGCCACTTCCTCTCTACCGTGGCGCCGGCGCGCCTGGGGCACAAGGCGCTGGCGGTGAACCTGTCGGACCTGGCCGCCTGCGGTGCCGAGCCCATCGCCTTCACGCTGGCGCTGGCGTTGCCGCGCGCCGACGAATCGTTCCTCGCGCCCTTCGCCGCCGGCCTCTTCGCGCTCGCCGAGGCGCAGGGCGTCGAGCTCGTCGGCGGCGACACGACGGCCGGGCCGCTGAACATCTGCATCACCGCCTTCGGCCAGGTGCCGCGTGGGCAGGCGTTGCTGCGCGACGGCGCGCGCGCCGGCGACGACCTGTGGGTCAGCGGGCGGCTGGGCGACGCACGCCTGGCGCTGGAGGTGTTTCGTGGCGAGGTCGCCCTCGACGCGGCGGACTTCGAGCAGGTACGCGAGGCCATGGAGCGCCCGCAGCCCCGCGTGACCCTGGGTCGCGCGCTGCGCGGCGTCGCGACGAGCGCCATCGACCTCAGCGACGGTCTCGTCGGCGATCTCGGCCACGTGCTCGCGGCGTCCAACGTCGGGGCTGTCGTCGATGCCGATGCGCTGCCGCGCAGTACCGTGCTGGCGCGCCAGAGCCTGGCGCTGCAGCGCCAGTGCGTGCTCGCCGGCGGCGACGACTACGAGTTGCTGTTCACCGCGCCGGCGTCACGGCGAGCGGCCATCGAGGCGGCGGCGCGCCTCGTCGGCGTACCCGTGACGCGCTTCGGCCAGATCGACGCCGCCGCCGGCCTGCACGTCGTGGACAGGGTGGGGCAGCCGGTGGAGGTCAGCTGGCGTGGGTTCGATCATTTCGCCCCTTGAGCCGACGGTGCCGCCCACGGCGGCTCCGGCCGTCGTGCCGAGCCGGGCCACCTTTGCCTTCATGCGTTGGCACCCGGCCCATTGGATCGCGCTCGGCTTCGGCTCGGGGCTCGCGCCACGCGCGCCGGGCACCGTCGGCACGTTGTGGGGCTGGGTCTCCTTCCTTGTGCTCGACCGCTGGCTCGATGCCACCGGCTGGGCGGCGGTCATCGTGCTTGCGCTGCTCGTGGGCCAATGGGCGGTCACGCGCACGGCGCAGCACCTGGGCGTGGCCGACCCGGGCGCCATCGTCTGGGACGAGGTGGTCGCGTTCTGGATCGTGCTGTGGCTGCTGATGCCGGCGCCGTGGTGGGCGCAGCTCGCGGCGTTTGCGCTCTTCCGCTACTTCGATGCCGCCAAGCCGGGCCCCGTGCGTTGGGCCGATGGCCTCTTCAAGCGGGCGGCTGGACAGGCGATCGGCTGGCGGCAAGGGGGGGGCATCCTGTTCGACGACCTCGTCGCGGCGGGATGCACGTTGATGTTCATCGCCTTGTGGGTGCGGCTGTGGAACTCCTGAACGAACTGCAACCCGTGGTGCTGGCTCTCGGCGAGGCGCTGCGCGTGCGCGCCTGGCGCATGGCCGCGGCCGAGAGTTGCACCGGCGGCCTCGTCGCCGCCGCGTGCACCTCGGTGGCGGGCTCGAGCGACTGGTTCGAGCGCGGCTTCGTCACCTACAGCAACGAGGCCAAGGTGCAGATGCTGGGCGCGGACGCGCGGCTCATCGAGCGCCACGGCGCCGTGAGCGAGGAGGTGGTGCGCGCCATGCTTGCCGGCGCGTTGCGGCAGGCGCCGGTGCAGTTGGCGGTGGCCGTCACCGGCATCGCCGGGCCGGGCGGCGCAGTGCCCGGCAAGCCGGTGGGCACCGTTTGGCTGGCCTGGGGCTCGATCGGGGCCGTCCACACCCAACGCCTGCAACTGGCTGGCGACCGCAGCGCCGTGCGCGCCGACACCGTTCGCGCGGCCTTGAAGCACCTGCTCGATGCGGCGCGCGCCTGAAGCGACAGCGGCGGCAAAGGTGAAGGTGTTGCCATGAAGGTCGTGCTCGCAGGCGACATCGCCGCCGCGGAGTGGCAGGTCTGGCGCGCGGCGCTGGCCGCCGCCATGCCGGAGGCCGCGTTGCTCACGCCCGACGAGGCACGGCGCGCACCTGGCGACGTACTCGCTGCCGTGGTTGCCAACCCGCCGCCCGGCGGCCTGGCGCCGTTCCACGGACTGCGCCTCATCCAGAGCCTGTGGGCCGGCGTCGACCGCCTGCTCGCCGACACGACGCTGCCGCCCGGCGTGCCGATCGCGCGCATGGTCGACCCCGCGATGAGCGCGGCGATGGCCGAGACGGCCTTGTGGGCAACGCTGGCGCTGCACCGCGGCTTCTTCGCCTACCAGCGGCGCCAGCGGGCCGGCGAGTGGCGCCAGCACCGCCAGCGCCGTGCCGAGGACGTGCCGGTGCTCGTGCTCGGCCGCGGCGAGATGGGTGGCGCCGTGGCCGAACGGCTGCGCCCGCACGGCTATCCGGTCACGACCTGGGGCCGCGACAGCGGGCCGCTGCCGCCGCTGCTGGCGGCGCACGAGGTCGTCATCAACCTGCTGCCCTTGACCGACACGACGCGCGGGCTGCTCGATGCGCGCTTCTTCGCCGCCATGCGCGCGCAATCGGCCCTTGTCAACCTCGGCCGTGGCGGCCATGTGGTCGACGCCGACCTGCTCGCGGCGCTCGACGCAGGCCACCTGCGCCATGCCGTGCTCGACGTCTTCCATGTCGAGCCATTGCCGGCGGCGCATCGGTTCTGGACGCACCCCAGCGTGAAGATGCTGCCGCATGCCGCTGCCCTCACCGACCATCGCAGCGCCTCGGCCGTGGTCGCGGCCAACCTGCGGGCGTTGCGCGACGGGAAGCCGATTGCGCACCTCATAGATCGGGGGCGTGGGTACTGAGCGCGCGGGGTCGCATCGGCCGGTTCTGGCGGCAACGTGACGAACAGCGCGCGGGATCGGGCCGGCGGCGTGCCTTGCTCCGCGAATGTCCTCTTTCGAGGGCCCG
Organism: Rubrivivax sp.; assembly: GCA_016790435.1. Taxonomy (GTDB): domain Bacteria; phylum Pseudomonadota; class Gammaproteobacteria; order Burkholderiales; family Burkholderiaceae_C; genus Rubrivivax. The sequence continues at coordinate 24,749 of JAEUPE010000200.1, forward strand.
GCTTCGCAGGGCCCTCGAATGCCCCCTTGATTTCGCTGCGCAGGGCACCCCGCCGGCCCGATCCGGGACCGCCGGTGGCACTTCACCGAAGACAACGGACGGTGCCCGCCGCGGACGCGGGGTGGTCGGCTCAGCGAGGTCATGGGGGCATTCGGGGGGCCAGCGAAGCTGGACCGCCGAAAGAGGACACGTGCAGTGCCGACCACCCGGCGTCCTCGGCGCGCGCCACTCTCCTGACCCGCGCCCTGCCGGCACCCGCCTACGGCATGCCGGCCGGGCCAGAAGCCGGCGGTTGACAGCCGTGTCGAGCCCGCTGCCTAGGCCTGCAGCACCAGCCCCCGAGCGGCGCCCTGCGGCCGGCCGAGCAGCATCAGCACCAGGTGGCGCAGCGAAGGCCAGGCGCCACTGGGCCAGCGCGGGTCGTTCAGGCCCTTGCACTGGCCGTCGCACACCTGCGCCGAATTCAGCCAGCGTGCAAGTTGCGCGGCGGTCACCTGCGGCAACAGGCGCTCGAAGAGCTTCTCCTTGGCACCCCAGACGCGCGCCTCGCGCAGCGCCAGCGGCAGCGGCTGGCCGTCGTCGAGCGCGGCGCGGGTGCGGGCCAGGGCACGCACGTCCTCGGCCAGCGTCCAGTGCACGAAGACGGCCGACTCACCCTCGGCCTCGAGCGCGGAGAGCATGCGCAGCGCCCGCGCGCTCTGCCCGCCCCACACCGCCTCGACGAGCTTGGCGATGTCGTAGCGCGCCACATCGAGCACTGCAGACTCCACCTGCTCGAAGCGCAGCTCGCCGGCGGGGTACAGCAGCGCCATTTTCTGCATCTCCTGGTGCGCGGCGAGCAGGTTGCCTTCGATGCGGTCGGCGAAGAAGGCAAGGGTGCGCTGCCCCTCCTCGCCGGTGCCGACCCGCTGGCCCTGGCGCGCCAGGCGCTGCGCCAGCCAGGCTGGCAGCGCGCGCCGCTCGATGGGGTCGAAGCGCACGGCGATGCCGGCGCCGTCGAGGGCGCTGAACCATGCCGACTTCGCCTGCTGGAAATCGAGCCTTGGCAGCTGCACGAGCGTGAGCACGTCGTCGGCGAGCTTCTCGCAGTAGCGCTGCAGCGCCTCGCTGCCGTCCTTGCCCGGCTTGCCCGAGGGGATGCGGATCTCGATGAGCTGGCGCTCGGCGAACAGGCTCATCGCCTGCGAGGCGCCCTGCACGGCGCTCCAGTCGAAGTGCGCACCGCTGACGGTGAAGACCTTGCGCTCGGCGTAGCCGGCGGCGCGCGCGGCGGCGCGGATCGCGTCGGCCGCCTCCTGCACGAGCAGCGGCTCGTCGCCGTGCAGGGTGTAGATCGGCTTCAGGCCTTTGGCCAGCTGGGCCTCGAGCTGTTCCGGCTTGAGCTGCATGGCGGGTCAGCCGGGAATGGGCGTTGGCATGGGCATGGGCGCGGGCACGGCCTCCGGCCGGGCGGGTGTCCAAGGCGCTTCGTTCCGGGCCATGCTCATACCCTGATCGACGCCAGGCGCCGCATCACCTGCGACACCACGTCGGCCTGCATGTCGCGGAAGAGCTCGGCCTCCTCCTGCTCCTTGGCGAGCGCGAAGGTCTCGCTGTAGCTCATGTCGCGCGACAGCAGCAGCTGCACGCGCGGCATCAGCTCGCGCCCGCCGGGCGTGACGACGCGGAACTCGAAGCGCAGCCGCAGCTGCAGCTCGCGCACCTGCGCCGCCGCGGTGCTGGCGACGACGCTCTTCTGCCGCTGGTCGGCCAGGGCGTGCAGCACGACCTCGGCCTTGTTGGCGTCGTCGAGCACCTCGACCTGGGCGCCGATCTGCCGGCGCAGGTCGTCGGCGAGCGGCGAGCGCTTCTCGAAACCCGTCAGCGCCAGGCTGCGGAAGCTGAGCCGGGGCGGCACGCGCAACGCGAATCCGCAGCCACCGAGGCCGCCGAGCGCGGACCCGGCCACGAGGGCCGCGGCGGCCATCGCGAAGGACCGGCGGCCGGCCTCGGGCGGCGGCTCGCCTTCGCCCGCCTCAGACCACGACATTGACCAGCCGGCCCGGCACCACGACCACCTTCTTGGCGGGCCGGCCCTCGCTGAAGCGCGCGAACTCGGCGGACGCCAGCGCGGCTGCTTCGATGGTGGCGCGGTCGGCTGCCGCGGGCACGCGGATGGCGCCGCGGTGCTTGCCGCTGATCTGCAGCACGAGCTCGATCTCGTCCTGCACGAGGGCGGCCTCGTCCACCGTGGGCCAGGGGGCGTCGATCAGCTCGCCGTGCGGCCCGGCGAAGCCCAGGCCCACCCACAGCCCGTGCGTGACGTGCGGCGCCGCCGGGTGCAGCGCACGCAGCAGGAGCGACACCGCCTCGCGCTTCACGGCTGCGTCGGCCGGTGTGTCGGCAAAGCTGGCCGCCTCGATGGCGTTGAGCATCTTCATGGCGCCCGAGACCACGGTGTTGAACTGGATGCGGTCGTAGTCGTGGCTCACCTGGCGCAGCAGCAGGTGCATCTCGCGCCGCAGCGCCAGCGCGCCCTTGCTGGCGCCGGTGATGTCGGGTGCGGCCTGCTTGAGCGAGGGCGCCAGCTTGTGCGCGGTGCCCCAGAGCCGGCTGAGGAAGCGGTAGACCCCGGCGGCACCCGAATCGGACCACGCCGCGCTCTGGTCCGGCGGGCCGGCAAACATCGTGAACACGCGCGCCGTGTCGGCACCGAACTTCGCGATGATGTCGCGCGGCTCGACGACGTTGTTCAGGCTCTTGGACATCTTCTCGATGCCGCCGAGCGTGACCGGCAGGCCGTCGGCCTTGGCCTTGGCGCCCGTGGGATGGCCCTTGTCGTCGTACGACACCTCCACCTCGGTCGGGTAGAACCAGCGCGCGCGCCCGCCTTCCACCTCGCGGTAGAAGCTCTGGTTGAGCAGCATGCCCTGCGTGAACAGGTTGCGGAACGGCTCGCTGAAGCTGACGAGGCCGATGTCGCGCATCGCCTTGGTCCAGAAGCGCGCGTACAGCAGGTGCAGCACGGCGTGCTCGATGCCGCCGATGTACTGGTCCATGGGCATCCAGTACTCGTAGCGCTTGTCCACCATCGCCAGCTCGCTGTCGGGGCAGCAGTAGCGCATGTAGTACCAGGCGCTGTCGACAAAGGTGTCCATCGTGTCCGTCTCGCGCCGCGCCGGCTGGCCGCACTGGGGGCAGGCGACGTTCAGGAACGAGGCGCACTTGTTCAGCGGGTTGCCGCCGCCGTCGGGCACGAGGTCCTCGGGCAGCACGACGGGCAGGTCCTTCTCGGGCACGGGCACCGTGCCACAGCTGTCGCAGTGGATGATGGGGATCGGCGTACCCCAATAGCGCTGGCGGCTGATGCCCCAGTCGCGCAGGCGCCACGTGGTCTTCTTCTCGCCCAGGCCCTTGGTCGCCAGGGCGCCGGCGACGGCGTCGACGGCCAGCGGATGCGTGAGCCCGCTCCACACGCCGCTGTTGACCGTGATGCCGCGCTCCTTGTCGGCGTACCACTCGTTCCAGTTCTCGTAGTCGTAGGCCAGGCCGTCGATGTGGATGACCTGCAGGATGTCGATGCCGTACTTGCGCGCGAACGCGAAGTCGCGCTCGTCGTGCGCGGGCACGCCCATCACGGCGCCGTCGCCGTAGCCCATGAGCACGTAGTTGCCCACCCACAGCGGCACCGGCTGGCCGGTGAGCGGGTGCGTCACCGAGAGGCCGAGCGGCAGGCCCTCCTTCTCCCGCAGCGCCAGTTCCGCCTCGGTGGTACCGCCCTTCTTGCACTCCTCGATGAAGGCGGCGATCTTCGGGTCGGCCTTCGCGGCGTGCGCGGCGAGCGGGTGCTCGGGCGCCACGGCGCAGAAGGTGACGCCCATGATGGTGTCGGCGCGTGTCGTGAAGACGTACATGCGCCCGTCCTGGATGGGCGTGCCATCGGCCGCGCGGATGTCGTGCGTGAACGCGAAGCGCACGCC
>JAEUPE010000219.1 GCA_016790435.1 Rubrivivax sp.
CGCCGGGACCTCCTGCGCAGAACCCATCGCCCAGGAGCGTGGTGCGCGTTCAGTGCCCGTTCAGGCAGGAGCATGCATGAGCAGCAGCAAACCCGAGTCGGCGGCGCCGCCCACGGTTCTCGTCAGCGGCGTCGGCCCCGACGGCAGCCGGCTCGACGCCTACGACGCCTTGCCCTGGTTCGACGGCGCGCAGCGCGACGACGGCTCCATGTCCGCCGCGGCGATGCCCGCCTGGCGCGAGGCACCGGCCTCCACCCACCCGGCCGTGCAGTCAGGGCGCCTGCGCGACGAAGGCGAGATCGCGCGCGGCGGCATGGGCAGCATCCACCGCCTGTACGACGTCGACCTGCGCCGCCGCGTCGCGCTCAAGGTCATCGACTCCGCGCTTGCCGAGCAGGCCGACATGCGCCAGCGCTTCGTCGACGAGGCGCGCATCACCGGCGCCCTCACGCACCCCAACATCGTGCCCGTGCACGACCTCGCCGTGGACGAGGCCGGCCGAGGCGCCAGCTACACGATGAAGCTGGTGGACGGCCGCACGCTGACCGAGCTCATCGCCATGCAGGCCAGCCAGCGCGACGTGGAGCGCATCCTGCAGGCGCTGGCCAGCGTGTGCGACGCGCTGTCGTACGCGCACAGCCGCGGCATCGTGCACCGCGACCTGAAGCCCGACAACATCATGGTCGGCGAGTTCGGCGAGGTGTACCTCATGGACTGGGGCTGCGCCCACGCCACCACCGAGCGCACGCTCGTGGACGGCGAACCCGACGCCGAGGGCACCGTGGCCGGCACCGTGCGCTACATGTCGCCCGAGCAGGCGCGTGGCGAGATCAGCCGCATCGACGCGCGCACCGACATCTTCTCCATGGGCGCCATACTCTACAAGGCGCTCACCGGCCAGGCCCCTTACATGGGCCCGATGGACGACGCGCTGGCTGCCGCCGCGCGCTGCGAGTTCCGCAGCCCCGACGAGAGCGGCGGCGTGGCCGTGAAGCCGCCGCCCATGCTGACGGCCATCGTCAAGAAGGCGATGGCCAAGGAGCGCGAAGACCGCCACCAGAGCGCCGCCGAACTGGCCGACGAGTTGCGCGCCTTCCTGCGCGGCGGCAACTGGTTCCCGCTGCACGTGTTCCAGGCCGGCCGCGTCATCGTGCGCGAGGGCGACCGCGCCGACGCCGCCTACATCATCACCGCCGGCCAATGCGAGGTGCGCCGGCGCGACCCCGACCACCCGGGCCGCAGCATCCCCCTGCGCGTGCTGAAGGCCGGCGACGTGTTCGGCGAGACGGCCATCTTTGCCGACGCGCCGCGCTCGGCCAGCGTGGTCGCGCTGGAAGACGTGAGCGCCGTCGTGGTGGACCGCGCCTCGCTGGAGGAGTTGGTGGCGAGCACCTACCTGGGCCGCTTCGTGCGCGCGCTGGCAGATCGGTTTCTGGAGGTCGAGGCGAAGGCGCGGCAGCAGACGGCGAAGGGGTGAGGGCGCTCCGCACCCGAGGACTTTGCCATCGCAAGGAGGTGGCTGCACGCGTCGGGGCAACCGTCGTCGACTTCCTCACGGCGGTGTCGCTGCCGGCCGTGCCGGCCCGGTGCGGTGGAGGTACCTTCGCCGATCCATTTCACCGAGACCCTCATGTCGATCCACAAAGCTCTCGCCGCCGCTGTCCTGACCCTCCCGATGATCGCGTTCGCTCAGACGGCGCCTAAGGACGCGTGGCTGCAGCACGTCGAGAAGAACATGCCGCCGGCCTTCTGCGCTCAGCCGACCTACTTCCGACAGTGCTTCACCGTCAGCGTGCAGGAATGCGAGGCCGCCGCGGTGGCCGCCACGCGTGACTGCATCTCCAAGCACGGCGCGGAGGTTCCGGCGACCTTGGCGATGCCCAACGATGGCAAGCGCTGGGGCAGCGTGATCGGCAGGTGCGCCGGCACGGCCACCGAAATGGCCTTGCTGAAGAAGCGGATCAGCAACGCCAAGTGCAACGACCCGAAGCAGTGGCAGTGAGCCTCGTCGCCTCGCCGAACACCCGCATTGCCGCACGCGGGCCGGTGGCGACCTGAGGCCCGCGCGGCGGATCAACCCATGCCTTACACGCACCGCGACGCCACCGAGGCCGACCTGCCGAGGATCGTGGAGATCTACAACCATGCCGTGGCCACGCGCAAGTGCAGTTGTGATCTTGAGCCGACCACGGTGCAGGCACGCCGGCCCTCGTTCCGAGAGCACCGCTCCGACCACCGGCCGCTCTGGGTGGCGGAAGACACGGCTCGGCCCGGCGAGGGCGTGGCGGGCTATCTCGGCTTCTTCCACTTCATGAACGAGCGGCCCGGCTACTTCATCACCGCCGACCTCGCCATCTACCTGCACCCCGAGTACCAGGGCCGGGGCCTGGGCAGCTACCTGCTGGGCCAGGCGATCGCCCAGGCGCCGTCACTCGGCATCGAGACGCTGACGGCGACGATCTTCGCCAGCAACGAAGCGAGCATCGCGCTCTTCCGCAAGATGGGGTTCGAGCAGTGGGGCTACATGCCACGCGTCGCGCGGCTCGAGGGCGTGGAGAAAGACCTCGTGCTGGTCGGGCGCCGGCTGCTTGAGGCGCCCGAGGTGGCCTGATCCGCGGCCGTTCCGAGACCTCACCGCGACTCACTGCGACTCACTGCGGCCTCACCGCCGCCCGGCCCCACCCTGAGCTCGTCCAGGTCTCGGCCCGGCCCGCTGGCCGGTTGCACGTATCCTCGGGCGCCATATGCCCCCCTCCCTCCAGGCGCTCCTGCTCTTCGTCCACCTGCTCGCCGCGGTCGTGTGGGTGGGTGGCATGGTGTTCGCGCATTTCGTCATGCGGCCGGCGGCCATCGAGGTGCTCGAGCCGCCCCGGCGCCTTCCGCTGCTCGCGGCCGCGCTGGGCCGCTTCTTCCGCCTCGTGACGGCAGCGGTGGTGGCCATCGTCGCCTCGGGGCTGGCGCTCATGGGCCACGTCGGGTTCGCGCGCGCGCCGCTCGGGTGGCACGTGATGCTGGCCACCGGGCTCGTCATGGCCGGCGTGTTCGTCTACCTCTACGCCGCGCTCTGGCCGCGGCTGCGCGAGGCGGTGGCGCAGGCGCAGTGGCCGGTGGCGGCTGCGGCTCTGGACAAGATCCGCCGGCTGGTGTTCTTCAACCTGTGCCTGGGCGTGGCCACGTTGGCGGCCGCCGTGTCGGTGCGAGCGGGGTAGTGCGGTGCTGGGCCTCTTCGCCATCGAGATCCTGACCGCCTGGGTTGCGGCGGTGCGGGTCGTCGTCATCGCCCCGGGGCCGGGCAACCGGCGGCGCTGAGCGCTCAAGTCGGCCGGGCGCCGGCCGATAGCGACGGCGAGGGACGGCATCCGCCGTTCCGCACGAAGCCGCCGCATGCCCGCCTTTCGTCACTTCCCTGTCTGCGCCGCGCTGTTCGCGCTGGGCGTCTTGGCCCTGGCCCCCATCGACGTGCTGGCCCAGGAAGGGCCCGGCCGTCCAGCGGCGGCACGCCACGCCGCCGGTTCCGAGCGCGCGGCGGCGCGCCTGGCGCTGGTGATCGGCAATGCCGCCTACAAGGAAGGCGCGCTCGCCAACCCCGCGAACGACGCGCGCGCGATGGCCGAGGCGCTGCGCGCCGCCGGCTTCAAGGTGATGCTGCACACCGACCTCGACCAGCGCCGCATGACGCAGGCGGTGCGCGAGTTCGGCGACGCGCTGCGCAAGGCGGGCGGCGTCGGCCTGTTCTACTTCGCCGGCCACGGCGTGCAGATCAAGGGCCGCAACTACCTCGTGCCCATCGGCGCCGACATCCAGCGCGAGGACGAGGTGGCCTATGCCGCGCTCGACGCGCAGGCCGTGCTGGACAAGATGGACGCGGCCGGCAACGGCACCAACGTGCTCATCCTCGACGCCTGCCGCAACAACCCGTTCGCGCGCAGCTTCCGTTCGGGCAGTGCGGGCCTGGCGCAGATGGACGCGCCGGTGGGCACGCTCGTGGCCTTTGCCACCGCGCCCGGCACGGTGGCCAGCGATGGCGCAGGCAGCAACGGCCTGTACACGCACAACCTGCTGGAGGCGATGCGCAAGCCGGGGCTGAAGGTCGAGGACGTGTTCAAGCAGGTGCGCGTGGCGGTGCGGCGCGACTCCGGCGGCAAGCAGGTGCCCTGGGAGTCGACTTCGCTCGAGGGCGACCTGTACTTCATCGCACCGTCGGCGGCCGCGGTCGTGGCCGCGAACCGGGCCGAGGGCGGCCGGCCGACGCCTTCGACCAGCGGGTCCGGCGCGTCTTCGGCGGCGCCCTCGAACGCGCCATCGACCCTCGCCGCGGCTCCGCCCACGGGCCCGTCCACGCCGCTGCCGGCTGCCGCCCCGGACGAGGCGATGTGGCAGGCCATCCAGGCCAGCGCCGAGCCGGTCGAGTTGCGCGCCTTCCTGCGCCGCTTCCCGCAAAGCCGCCATGCCGAAGAGGCGCGCCGCCGACTGGCCCCGGCCACGCCCGCGCCCGCGGTCGAGTCGCTGATGCCGGAGCCGCCGCCGCGCCTGGCGCTCGCGCAGCCGGCGCCCGCCGCCCCGCCGCGCGCCGCCGGCCATCCGCACGGCTACGCGGCCGCCGACACCTGGAGCTTCCAGGTGGTCGACGTGTGGCGCGGCGCGGTCCTGCGCAACTACACGCTGCGCCTGGCCAGGGCCACCCCTGCGGGCGAGCTGGTCACCGCGGGTGGTTCGAGGTTCGACGAATGGATGCGCGCCGTTCGCCTCGACGACGCGGCCGGCGACCGCCGCCGCGAGTACGCGCCTCACTTGGCGCGCGGCTGGGAGCACTGGCGGCCGGGGGCCACCGCGCCGGTGAAGTTCAGCGAGGCCCTGTCGACGATGGCCGGCAAGCCGCTGTGGCGCTGCGAACACGAAGCCACCGTGCGCCACGTGCGCGTGGAGAAGGTGCGTGTGCCGGCCGGCGAATTCAACGCCCGGCGCTACGAGATCGAAGGCACCTGCCAGCGCAGCGCTCCGGGTCAGCCTGTCATCCAGAACACCTGGAAGAACACGGTCTGGTACGTGCCCGAGCTGCGCTACTACGTGGCCCTGGAGGTGGAAACGCGCACCCCGGCTGGACAACTCGACGTGCGCACGCGCGAAGAGCTCACCAGCTTCCAGGTGCGCGATGCCGACGTGGCGGTGCGCTGACAGGCTGAGCGCGCGCCGACGATGCGCGCTTCGCGCACGGGCGGCGGCGCGTGTCCTCCGGTGCACTTGTCCCGAGCGCGACAACCGGCGCCGCGCGTTAACCCGGCGTGTGCCGCCCTCACTCCCGGGAAAGCCCTCAGCGCCGCGCCTTGCGGTGCCCTCGCGCTTGCCTAGACTCGCGTCTCCCCTTGCACGAGAGAACCAGGAGACGACGATGACGATTGCCAAGATGGGTGCCAAGACCTGCGCCAAGACCTGCGCGAAGACGTGCGCCACCACCGTGCGCCGCGCGCTGCTGCCCACCGCGCTGGCCCTGGCCTGCGCCTCGCCGGCCCTGGCGCAGCAGACGTTCAAGCTCGGCTTCGTCACCTTCCTCTCCGGCCCGGCGGCCGAGAGCTTCGGCGTGCCGGCGGGCAATGCGGCCAAGATGCTGGTCGAGGCCTTCAACAAGGGCACCGCGCCGGCACCCTACGCACAGAAGGGCTTCGGTGGCCTCACCATCGAGATGGTCATGGTCGACGAGGCCGGCGGCGCAGCAAAGCAGGTGCAGGAGATGCGCAACCTGTACCAGCGCGAGAACGTCGACGCGGTGGTCGGCTACATCGGCAGCGGCGACTGCCTGGCCGTGGCGCCGGCGGCCGAGGAGCTGAAGAAGTTCCTCGTGCTCATGGACTGCGGCACGCCGCGCATCTTCGAGGACAGCGCGCCCAAGTACGTGTTCCGCACCGCCAGCCACGCGGCCATGGACAACATCTCGCTCGCGCGCTACCTGAAGAGCCGCAACGTCAAGGTCGACAGCTTCAACCTCATCAACCAGGACTACGCCTGGGGCCAGGACTCGCGCGCCGACTTCCTCGCCGCGATGTCGCAGCTCTTCCCCGCG
>JAEUPE010000225.1 GCA_016790435.1 Rubrivivax sp.
CTCGCCAAGGCCATGCTCGGCAAGGTGCCCGGCAACATCGAGGCCATCCGGCCGATGAAGGACGGCGTTATCGCCGACTTCACCGTCACCGAGCAGATGCTCAAGCAGTTCATCCGCATGGTGCATCCGCGCTCGATCCTGAAGCCGAGCCCGCGCATCATCATCTGCGTGCCTTGCGGCAGCACCCAGGTCGAGCGGCGCGCCATCCGCGAGAGCGCGCTCGGCGCCGGCGCCAGCGATGTGTTCCTCATCGAGGAGCCGATGGCCGCTGCCATCGGCGCCGGCCTGCCGGTGTCCGAGGCCTCGGGCTCGATGGTCGTCGACATCGGCGGCGGCACCACCGAGGTCGGCGTCATCAGCTTGGGCGGCATGGTCTACAAGGGCAGCATCCGGGTGGGTGGCGACAAGTTCGACGAAGCCATCATCAACTACATCCGCCGCAACTACGGCATGCTGATCGGCGAACCGACGGCCGAGTCGGTCAAGAAGACCATCGGCAGCGCCTTCCCCGGCAGCGAGGTGAAGGAGATGGAAGTGAAGGGCCGCAACCTCAGCGAGGGCGTGCCACGCAGCTTCACCATCAGCTCCAACGAGATCCTCGAGGCGCTGACCGATCCGCTGAACCAGATGGTGAGCGCGGTGAAGAATGCACTCGAGCAGACACCACCCGAACTCGGCGCCGACATCGCCGAGCGCGGCATGATGCTCACCGGCGGCGGCGCGCTGCTGCGCGACCTCGACCGCCTCCTCTCCGAGGAAACCGGCCTGCCGGTGCTGGTCGCCGAGGACCCACTCACCTGCGTCGTGCGTGGTTGCGGCATCGCGCTGGAGCGCATGGAGCGGCTGCCCACGATCTTCACTTCCGAGTGAAGTCGAGCGCGGACCGCTGAACCGGCCGCTCCCGTACGACCGCGACCCCGCGCGAGAGTCCCAGGCCCTGGCTGCCCATGCCGCTCGGCACGCTTGAACGCACCCCCCCGCCGTTCTTCCGCCAGGGGCCCTCGGCGGCGACGCGGCTGCTCTTTTTCGCCGCGCTGGCGCTGTTCCTGATGGTGGCCGATGCGCGCTTCACCGTCGTGGCGCCGCTGCGCCACGCGATGGCCACGGCGCTGATGCCGCTGCAGGGGCTGGCGGCCCTGCCGGTGCAGTGGCTGCGCGGTGGCGCCGGCTACTTCGACGGCCTCGGCGCAGCGCAGAGGGCCGAGCGCGAGGCGCGCGAGGCCCTCGCGCGCCAGTCACAGCAGGCGCAACGCGCGGCACAACTCGAGCGCGACAACGCCACGCTGCGTGCGCTGCTCGATCTCGGGCCCGGCCTCGAGGCCCGGTCGCTCGCGGCCGAGGTGCTCTACGAGGCCGCCGACCCCTTCTCGCGCAAGTTCGTCATCGGCCGCGGCAGCCGGCAGGGCGTGGCGCTCGGCTCGCCGGTGATCAACCCGGCGGGCGTGCTGGGCCAGGTGACGCGCGTGTACGGGCAGATCGCCGAGGTCACCCTGTTGTCGGACAAGGACGCGGCGATCCCCGTCCTCAACCCGCGCACGGCGCAGCGCGCCGCCGCCTTCGGCGGTATCGGCGGCGGCCTGATGGAGTTGCGCTTCACGTCGGCCAACGCGGATGTGCGCGTGGGCGACTCGCTGGTGACGAGCGGGCTGGACGGCGTCTACCCAGCCGGGCTGCCCGTGGCGACGGTGCACGCGGTGGAGCGGCGCGCCGAGTCGGGCTTCGCCCGCGTCACGCTGATGCCGAGCGCGGCGCCCGACGGCGTTCGCTTCGTGCTCGTGCTCGAACCGGTAGGGGCTCAGTTGCCCGACCGGCCCGCGCCACCGCCGGCCGCAAACACCCGTGAACCGCGCGGCAGCGCGCGGCCGTCGGCACGCAAGGCCTCGTCATGAGTGTCATGAGCGGGGGGGCCCGACGATGATCATGCCGCGCAGCAACGACCAGCTGCTGCTGCCGGCGCGGCCGCTCTTCATCGCGCTGACGCTGCTGACGGCGTTCGCGCTCAACTTGCTGCCGCTCGGCCGCCAGCCGGCCATGCCTGACTGGCTGGCCGTGGTCGTCGTGTTCTGGAGCGTGCACCAGCCGCGCCGCGTCGGCCTCGGCTGGGCCTTCGGCTTCGGGTTGCTGATGGACGTGCATCAGGGCGCGCTGCTGGGCCAGCACGCGCTGGCCTATGCGCTGCTCAGCTTCGTGGCCATTGCCGTCCACCGGCGGTTGCTTTGGTTCGGCCTTGCCGGGCAGGCGGCGCAGATCCTGCCGCTCTTCCTGGCCGCGCATGGCCTGCAGCTGCTCGTGCGCATCGTTGCCGGCGACGCCTTCCCCGGCTGGACCTTCCTTCTTGCGCCACTTCTCGAGGCTGCGCTGTGGCCGCTGGCCACGGTGCTGCTGCTGGCGCCGCAGCGCCGGGCACCGGACCCGGACGAGAATCGACCCTTGTGAAGGGCGCTCGCAGACCGATGACCTCGCCTTGATCGAAGCGTGAACATGCCGGGCATGCCCCCTTCGTCGCCGAGCTACTCGTGGCTCAACTTCCGGCGCCGCGCCCAGCGCCAGGCGGAGTTGCGCAACCTCGAGCGCGAGCTCACGCGCTTCCACGGCCGACTGCTGGCGGCGGCGGCCTTCGTGCTGCTCGGCTTCCTGCTGCTGGCCGTGCGGCTGGTGCAGTTGCAGGTGGTGCGTCACGAGGACCTGGCCGCGCAGGCGGAGACCAACCGCACGGCCGTGGTGCCCATCGTGCCCAATCGGGGCCTCATCGTCGACCGCAACGGCGTCGTGCTAGCCACCAACTACTCGGCCTATACGCTGGAGCTGACACCGGCGCGCATCGAGGGCGGACTCGGCGGCCTCGACCCGCTCATCGACTCGCTGGCGCAGTGGGTCGACATCCAGCCGCGGGACCGCCGCCGCTTCAAGCGCCTGCTCGAGGACAGCAAGAGCTTCGAGTCGCTGCCGCTGCGCACGCGCCTGTCCGACGAGGAAGTGGCGCGCTTCATGGCGCAGCGCTTCCGCTACCCGGGCGTGGAGGTGAAGGCGCGTCTCTTCCGCCAGTACCCGTTGGGCGAGGTGGGCAGCCATCTGCTGGGCTACATCGGCCGCATCAACCAGGCCGAGAAGCGCGCCATGGAGTCCTGGGACGAGGAGCGCCAGGGCAACTACAAGGGCACCGAGTACATCGGCAAGCTCGGCCTGGAGCAGAGCTACGAGGAAGAGCTGCACGGCAGCACCGGCGTCGAACAGGTCGAGACGAGCGCCGGCGGGCGCGCGGTGCGCCGCCTGGCCAGCCACCCGCCGACGCCGGGCAACCAGCTGTGGCTGACGGTGGACATCCGCCTGCAGGCGCTTGTCGAGGAGCTCTTCGGCGATCGCCGCGGCGCGCTGGTGGCCATCGACCCACGCAACGGCGAGGTGCTGGCCTTCGTGAGCAAGCCGACCTTCGACCCCAACCTCTTCGTCGAGGGCATCGACACCGAGAGCTGGCGCGACCTGAACGAGAGCATCGACAAGCCGCTGCTGAACCGCGCGTTGCGCGGCACCTACCCACCGGGCTCGACCTTCAAGCCGTTCCTCGCCATGGCCGCGCTCACCAGCGGCAAGCGGGCGCCGGGCACCATCATCCACGACGGCGGCATCTTCCAGTTCGGCAACCACACGTTCCGCAGCCATGGCGACGCGGGGCTCGGCCCGGTGGACATGACACGTTCGATCGTGAAGTCGAGCAACGTCTACTACTACTCGCTCGCCAATGAGATGGGCGTGGACTTGATGCACGAGCTGCTCACGCCCTACGGCTTCGGGCAGAAGTCCGGCATCGACCTCGAGGGCGAACTGACCGGCGTGCTGCCCTCCACCGAATGGAAGCGGCGCTACTACCGGCGGCCCGAGCAACAGCGCTGGTACGCCGGCGAGACCATCTCGCTGGGCATCGGGCAGGGCTACAACAACTTCACGATGCTGCAGCTGGCGCGCGCCACCGCCACGCTGGTGTCGGGCGGCCAGCGTCCCGCGCCGCGCCTCGTGCGCGAAGTCGAGGACGTGATGACGCGCGAGCGGCAGCGGGTGAGCGCCGAGCCGACGGAGCCGCTGGCGCTGGAGCCGGCCCACGTCGACCTGATCAAACGCGCGCTGCACGGCGTGACCCAGGAAGGCACGTCGACACGCGTCTTCGTCGGCGCGCCTTACCGGAGCATGGGAAAGACCGGTACGGCACAAGCCGTGGGCATCAAGCAGAACGAGAAGTACAACGCCGCCAAGCTGGAGGAACACCAGCGCGACCACTCGCTCTACATCGCCGCCGCGCCGCTGGAGACGCCGACAGTGGCGCTGGCCGTGGTCGTGGAGAACGCCGGCTTCGGCGCCGAGGCGGCGGCGCCGATCGCCAGGCGCGTGTTCGATTACCTGCTGCTCGGGCAGTACCCGAGTGCGGAGGACATCGCGCTCACTCGGCAGGGCAAGTCGGCCGCGCCCGTGGGCACGCCGCGCCGCGCGAGCGACATGCTGCTGGTCGGCCGAGGCGCGGAGACGCCGGCCGGGGCATCGTCCGCACCGCGTCCGGCCCCGGGCACGCCCGGCCCGGCGACCGCAGCAACGGCATCGGCACGGCAACTCGCAAGCGCGCGATGACGACGATCTTCGTGCAACCCTCGCCGTGGCAGCGCGCGCGCCACGTGCTCACCGACTTCGACGCCACGCTGCTCGGGGCGATGGCCGTGCTCGCGATCATCGGCCTCGTGGCCATGTACTCGGCCGGCTTCGACCACGGCACGCGCTTCGTCGACCATGCGCGCAACATGGCGCTGGCGCTCGCCGTGACCTTCGTCGTCGCGCAGGTGCCGCCGCACAAGATGGAGCGGCTCGCGGTGCCGCTGTACACGGTGGGCGTGCTGTTGCTCGTGGCGGTGGCGCTGTTCGGCATCACGCGCAAGGGGGCGACACGCTGGCTCAACCTGGGCGTCGTGATCCAGCCGAGCGAGATCATGAAGATCGCGATGCCCCTCATGCTGGCCTGGTGGTTCCAGAAGCGCGAGAGCCAGCTGCGCGCCATCGACTTCCTTGTTGCCGCGCTGCTGCTCGCCTTGCCCGTGGGCCTCGTGGCACGGCAACCGGATCTCGGCACGGCCATCCTCATCCTCGCCGCGGGCCTGTACGTCATCTTCTTCGCCGGCCTGTCCTGGCGCATCGTGTTGCCAGTGGCCCTGCTGGCGGTCGCCGGCATCGCAGCTCTCGTGCTCGCGCAGGAGCAGATCTGCGACAGCGGCGTGCGCTGGCCGGTGCTGCGCGAGTACCAGCAGCATCGGGTGTGCACGCTGCTCGACCCGGCGCGCGACCCGTTGGGCAAAGGCTTCCACATCCTCCAGGGGATGATCGCCATCGGCTCGGGCGGTCTCGCCGGCAAGGGCTTCATGGAGGGTACGCAGACGCACCTGGAGTTCATTCCGGAGCGCACCACCGACTTCATCTTCGCGGCCTTCTGCGAGGAGTTCGGGTTCGTCGGCGTGGTGGTGCTGCTGGTGGCGCTTTCGGTTCTGATCCTGCGCGGGCTGGCCATCGCCGCCGACGCCCCCACCGTGTTCTCACGTCTCCTGGCCGGCGCGGTGACGATGGGCTTCTTCACCTACGCCTTCGTCAACATGGGCATGGTCAGCGGCATCCTGCCGGTGGTCGGCGTGCCGCTGCCGTTCGTGAGCTACGGCGGCACGGCGATGGTCATGCTCGGGCTCGGCCTCGGCATCCTGATGTCCGTCGCACGCAGCCGGCAGCTCATGCGTTCGTAAGTGGGCCGGGTCGCTACTGGACCGGGGGTGCCCCGCGCGGCAGCCGCACGGTGAAGCGCGCACCGGGTGTGTCGGCCGTTTCGCCTTCGCGCGGCCGTGCGTCCTCGATGCCGACGGTCGCGCCGTGCCGGACCGCCACCTCCTGCACGATGGCCAGGCCCAGGCCGCTGCCGTCGACCAGGGTGCCCAGCGCCCGGTAGAAGGGCTGGAAGACGAGGTCGCGCTCGCTCGGCGCGATGCCAGGGCCGGTGTCCTCGACTTCCAGCACCACCGCGTCATCGGCCGTGTCGATGACGACGCGCGCCGTGACCGTGCCGCCGGGCGGCGTGTACTGAAGCGCGTTGTCGACCAGGTTGCGGACCAGTTCGCCCAGCAGCACGGGCTCGGCCATCAGGCGCGCAGGCCGAGCGCCCCCGGTCTCGTCCTCGGGCCCCTCGTAGCCGAGGTCGATGCGCCGCTCCATGGCACGTGGCACGAAGTCGCGCACGACGGCGCGGGCGATGGCGCCCAGGTCCACCCACTGCGGGCGCAACGTCGTGCTGTCCGCGTCGGCGCGTGCCATCGAGAGCAGCTGGTTGACCATGTGCGCCGCGCGCTGGCTCGACACGGCGATCTGGCGCAGCGAGTGCTTCATCGACTTGGGGTCGCCACGGCCGCCGTCGATCTCGCGCGCGGCCAGTTCGGCCTGGGTGCGCAGGCCGGCCAGTGGCGTCTTCAGCTGGTGTGCGGCGTCGGCCAGGAACTGGCGCTGGATGGCCATCGACTTGTCCAGGCGCTGCAGGAGGTCGTTGATGGAGCGAACCAGCGGCGCCACCTCCTCGGGCACGTCGCGCTCGGGAATGGGCGACAGGTCGGTGCTCTGGCGGCGACGGATGCGCTGCTGCAGTTCCTCGAGCGGGCGGAAGCCGCGCGAGAGGGCCAGCCACACCAGCATCACCGCCAGGGGCAGGATCAGGAACTGCGGCAGCAGCACGCCCTTGATGATGTCGATGGCCAGGCGCTCGCGCTGCACGAGCGTCTCGGCCACCTGCACCAGGGCGTCGTTGTCGCGGTCATCGTTGCTCGTCGCCAGCCACAGGTAGGCCACGCGCACGGGTTCATCGTGCAGCACGTCGTCGCGAAAGTAGACGGTGCCCGCGGAGACCGGCTCGCCCGTGGGCACGGTGAGCGCGGCGTCGCCGGCCAGGAACTCGCCGCGCCGGCCCAGGAACTGGAACCAGCGCTGCGACTCGTCGTCGCCATGCACCAGCGTCAGGGCCGTGCGCTCGATCTCGGCGGCCACCTCGGCGCGACCGGCCCGGCGGATGAGCGGTTCGCGCCCCGCCGAAGCGTGCGCCGCCAGCGCCTGCACCAGGCGGGCCAGTTCGGCGTCATAGGGCTGGTGCGCGATGTTCTGCGCCACGATCCAGGTGAGCGCCAGGCTCATCGGCCACAGGAACAGCAAGGGCGCGAGGACCCAGTCGAGCATCTCGCCGAAGAGCGAGCGGGGATCGCCTGCCGAGCGGGCGAAGACGCCATTCGGGCCGCGCAGGCCCTCGCGTGTGCGCCGAGTGCCGCGTGGCAACGCGGCGGCAATCAAGGGGGGCGGCCGCGGTTCGTTCATCGCATCGGGGCCGGTCGGCGCGCCCGGCGGCGGCGCGGCCTCAGCCGGTGATCTTCTCCAGGCAATAGCCGAGCCCCCGCACGGTGGCGATGCGGACCGGGCCGTGCTCGATCTTCTTGCGCAGGCGGTGGATGTACACCTCGATGGCGTTGTTGCTGACTTCGTCGCCCCATTCGCACAGACGTTCCACGAGCTGGTCCTTGCTCACGAGACGCCCGGCGCGCTGCAGCAGCACCTCCAGCAGGCTGAGCTCGCGCGCGGAGAGCTCGACCATCTGGTCGTTGAGGTAGGCCACGCGGCCGCTGGCGTCGAAGGTGAGCGGGCCATGCTTGAGCAGGTTGGACGCGGTACCCAGGCCGCGCCGCATCAGCGCGCGCACGCGCGCTTCGAGCTCCTGCAGCGAAAAGGGCTTGGCCATGTAGTCGTCGGCGCCCAGGTCCAGGCCCTTGACGCGCTGCTCGACACTGTCGGCCGCGGTGAGGATGAGCACCGGCACGCTGGTGCCACGGGCGCGCAGCTTGCGCAGCACCTCGAACCCATGCAGCTTGGGCAGGCCGAGGTCGAGGATCACGAGGTCGAACTCGTGCCCGGCGAGCGCGGCGTCCGCTTCAGAACCGTTGGCCACCTGGTCGACGGCATAGCCAGCCGAGCGCAGCGAACGCAGCAGCCCGTCGGCCAGTACCTGGTCGTCTTCGGCGATGAGGATTCGCATCGGCCGCTTGTCTCCTGTGGGCTCATTCTAGGGAGCACCGCCGCACAAGCGCCCTCGCGACAAACCCGATCGGACACGCTCGAAACAACAGCGCCACCCCGGGGATGGAGGCCATCCCACGGGGGCCTCGGCACGCGCTTTGGCGCCCCCAAAAGAGCTGTACAGATATCCAGCGGTTGGCTCATAATCGCAGCCAGTCGCCTGAGATTCGCGTATCGCGCGCCAATCTCCCGCCAACCCGCCGCAAGAAACCCGCTACAGGAGAGTCGAGATGGACGCACCCGTGAAGGCACTCAACACCGAAAAGGCCAAGGCGCTTCAGGCTGCGCTGTCGCAGATCGAGAAGCAGTTCGGCAAGGGTTCGATCATGCGCCTGGGCGAGGGCGAGAAGATCGAGGACATCCAGGTCGTCTCCACGGGCTCGCTGGGCCTGGACATCGCGCTCGGCGTCGGTGGCCTGCCGCGCGGCCGCGTCGTCGAGATCTACGGGCCGGAGTCGTCGGGCAAGACCACGCTGACGCTGCAGGTCATCGCCGAGATGCAGAAGGTCGGCGGCACCTGCGCCTTCATCGACGCCGAACACGCGCTGGACATCCAATATGCCCAGAAACTCGGCGTCAACCTGCAGGACCTGCTGATCAGCCAGCCCGACACGGGTGAGCAGGCGCTCGAGATCGTCGACGCGCTCGTACGCTCCGGCTCCATCGACCTCGTGGTCATCGACTCGGTCGCCGCGCTCACGCCCAAGGCCGAGCTCGAAGGCGAGATGGGTGATTCGCTGCCCGGCCTGCAGGCCCGCCTCATGAGCCAAGCGCTGCGCAAGCTCACCGCCACGATCAAGAAGACCAACACCATGGTCATCTTCATCAACCAGATCCGCATGAAGATCGGCGTCATGTTCGGCAACCCCGAAACCACCACCGGCGGCAACGCGCTCAAGTTCTACGCCTCGGTGCGCCTGGACATCCGCCGCACCGGCAACATCAAGAAGGGCGAGGAGGTCATCGGCAGCGAGACCAAGGTCAAGGTGGTGAAGAACAAGGTCGCCCCGCCGTTCAAGACTGCAGAGTTCGACATCCTGTACGGCGAAGGCATCAGCCGCGAAGGCGAGATCATCGACATGGGCGCCGAAGCCCGCATCGTCGACAAGAGCGGTGCCTGGTATGCCTACAACGGCGAGAAGATCGGCCAGGGCAAGGACAACGCCCGCGAGTTCCTGAGAGAGAACGCCGATCTCGCGCGCGAGATCGAGAACAAGGTGCGCGAGGCGCTGGGCGTGCCGCCCGTGAGCGGCGAAGTCTCCCAGGCCTGAGCCTGAGCCTGCGCCCAACGCCACGGGCCGTGAAGGCGCCGCCGCCCAAACCGTCCCTCAAGGCGCGCGCCCTCCGGCATCTGGCGCGGCGCGAGCACAGCCGGGCCGAACTCGAGCGAAAGCTGACGGCCCAGCTGAACGCCGACAGGCATGCCGATCAGCGAAGGCAGGGTGATTCGCCGAATGAACGGCACTCGTCGTCACGCGCCGACGAAGCAGAAACGGCAGAGCAGATTCGCCGCACGCTCGACGAGCTGGCCGCTCGCGGGCTGCTGAGTGACGCGCGCGCGGCCGAGTCGCTGCTCGCCTCCCAGGGCCGGCGGTTCGGCAGCCGACGCCTGAAGCAGACTTTGCAGGCGAAGGGGCTGGACCCGGAACTCGTGCGCAGCACGGTGCAGCAGTCACGCACCACCGAATACGAGCGTGCGCAGGATCTCTGGCGCCGCCGCTTCGGGCAGCCACCCGCCGACGTCAAGGAGCAGGCCCGCCAGATGCGGTTCCTGGCCGGGCGCGGCTTCGACGGCGACATCATCCGCCGCATCGTGAAGGGCGCCCTGCAAGCAGACACGGATGGCTGAGTCCGGCCCGGCGCCGTAAGCGGGCGCAATAGACCAGCATGCTAAATTTGCCGCCGCCCGGACGTGCCGTCCTGAGGCGGCCGGTCTGCGCCTCCTCGTCGTCGCTGCACTGCCGCTCATCCGCCCGCGCGGCTCCTGATACCGCAGCCGCTCGCTCGAAAAGATCGAGGACAACCCCCATGAAGATCCACGAATACCAGGCCAAGGAGGTCTTGCGCGCCCACGGCGTGCCCGTGCCTCGCGGCTACCCCGCCTTCAGCGTGCGCGAGGCCACCGAGGCCGCGCAGAAGCTGGGCGGCAAGGTCTGGGTGGTGAAGGCGCAGATCCACGCCGGCGGCCGTGGCAAGGGCGGCGGCGTCAAGCTCGCACGCACCATGGGCGAGGTCGAGCAACTGGCCGGCCAGATCCTCGGCATGCAGTTGAAGACGCACCAGACCGGGCCCGAGGGCCAGAGGGTGCGCCGGCTGCTCGTCGAGGAGGGTGCCGACATCCAGAAGGAGTACTACCTCGCCGCGCTCACCGACCGCGCGACGCAGAAGGTGGCGCTGATGGCCAGCAGCGAAGGCGGCATGGACATCGAGGAAGTGGCGCACGCCACGCCCGAGAAGATCCTCAAGGTCTTCGTCGATCCGCTCGTCGGCCTCACCGACGCCCAGGCACAGCAACTCGCCGCCGGCATCGGCGTGCCCACCGCCAGCCAGCCGCAGGCCGTGGACGTGCTGAAGAAGCTCTACGCCTGCTACATGGCCACCGACGCCAGCCTGGCCGAGATCAACCCGCTCATCCTCGAGGGCAACGGCAACATCAAGGCGCTCGACGCGAAGTTCAACTTCGACGCCAACGCGCTGTTCCGTCACCCGGACATCGTCGCCTACCGCGACCTCGACGAGGAAGACCCGGCCGAGGTCGAGGCGAGCAAGTTCGACCTCAGCTACATCAGCCTGGACGGCAACATCGGCTGCCTCGTCAACGGCGCGGGCCTGGCGATGGCCACGATGGACACCATCAAGCTCTTCGGCGGCGAGCCGGCGAACTTCCTCGACGTGGGCGGCGGCGCCACCGCCGAGAAGGTGACCGAGGCCTTCAAGATCATGCTGAAGAACAAGAACGTGAAGGGCATCCTCGTCAACATCTTCGGCGGCATCATGAAGTGCGACACCATCGCCGAGGGCGTGATCGCCGCCTGCAAGGCGGTGAACCTCTCGGTGCCGCTGGTCGTGCGCATGAAGGGCACGAACGAGGACCTGGGCAAGAAGATGCTGGCGGGCAGCGGCCTGCCCATCATCAGCGCCGACACGATGGCCGAGGCCGCGACGAAGATCGTCGCCGCCGTGAAGTGAGGGAGACGCGACCATGAGCATCTACATCAACAAGAACACGCGCGTCATCACGCAGGGCATCACCGGCAAGACCGGTCAATT
>JAEUPE010000256.1 GCA_016790435.1 Rubrivivax sp.
TGGAGAACGCATCGTGAGCAACAAGACCATCAAGGCCGCGCTGGCCGGCGCCGGCGCCTTCGGCATCAAGCACCTCGACGCCATCAAGAACATCGCCGGCGTCGAGGTCGTGAGCGTGATGAGCCGCGAGCTCGCCAAGACGAAGGAGGTGGCGGCCAAGTACGGCATCGCGCA
Organism: Rubrivivax sp.; assembly: GCA_016790435.1. GTDB lineage: Bacteria > Pseudomonadota > Gammaproteobacteria > Burkholderiales > Burkholderiaceae_C > Rubrivivax. Next base: position 175 of record JAEUPE010000256.1, read on the forward strand.
GGCCACCGACAACTTCGACGACATCCTCGCCAACAAGGACGTCGACGCCGTCATCCTGTGCACGCCCACGCATATGCACGCCGCGCAGGCCGTGGCCTGCCTGAAGGCCGGCACGCACGTGCAGGCGGAGAGCCCGCTCGCCGACAGCCTGCGCGACGCCTACCGCGTCGTGCAGATGCAGGAGAACACGGGGCTCGTCGCGATGTGCGGCCACACGCGCCGCTTCAACCCCAGCCACCAGTGGGTGCGGAAGCGCATCGTCGCCGGCGAGTTCAACATCCAGCAGATGGACGTGCAGACCTACTTCTTCCGGCGCACGAACATGAACGCGCTCGGCCAGGCGCGCAGCTGGACCGACCACCTGCTGTGGCACCACGCCGCGCACACGGTGGACCTGTTCGCCTACCAGACGCGCAGCCCCATCGTGCGTGCCAATGCCGTGCAGGGCCCGATGCACCCGGCGCTCGGCATCGCCATGGACATGAGCATCCAGCTCAAGGCCGCCAACGGCGCCATCTGCACGTTGAGCCTGAGCTTCAACAACGACGGCCCGCTCGGCACCTTCTTCCGCTACATCGGCGACACCGGCACCTACATCGCGCGCTACGACGACCTCGTCGACGGCAAGGAGCAGAAGATCGACGTCTCCAAGGTCGACGTGTCGATGAACGGCATCGAGCTGCAGGACCGCGAGTTCTTCGCCGCCATCCGCGAGGGCCGCGAGCCCAACGCCAGCGCGAGGCAGGTGCTGCCCTGCTACGAGATCCTGCACGACCTCGACCGGCAGCTGGCCAACGCCTGAGCGGAGGGCGCGTTCGCAGGCGCGTGCCGGGCGGGCCGAAAGTCCACCATGGATGCCAGCCGCGTCGAGCTGCTGCAGCGCATGCCGGTCTTCGGCGCGCTCAGCGAACGCGCGCTGAACCTGCTCGTGGAGAAGTCGCGGCGCCTCGATGTGGGCGCTGGGCAGTACTTCTTCCGCGAAGGCGACGAGGCGCGCTCGATGTACGTCATCGAAACCGGCCGCGCCATCGTCACCCGCCAGTGGCAGGGCCGCGAGATCGAGCTCAACCGCTTCGGCCCCGGCGACTGCTTCGGCGAGATGGCGCTGATGGACCTGCATCCGCGCAGCGCCTCGGTGCGTGCGCTCGAGCCTTGCCTGGCCATCGAGTTCGGTCCCGACGAGATGCTGCACCTGTACGAGGTCGACCTCGAGCAGTACGCGCTGCTGCAGATGAACCTCGGGCGCGAGCTGAGCCGCCGGCTGCGCGCCACCGACGAGCTGCTCTTCCGCGCGGCGATGGGCGAGATGCCGACCGCGCCACCGGCGTTGCGCTGAGGCGCCGCTTGGCGTGGCGGGGGTCCCCGCGTGGGTGCGCGCGTACAGCGACCGTGCCGATGGCGCGCTACAGCCCGCGCTTGGCCCGCGTGAGGATCGTGGCGACCTCGGTCGACAACTGCCCGAAGCGCGAGCCCGATCCGATCATCTGCTCGGCCTGGGCGTACTGCCCGGCGTTGATCTGCCGGGCCACGTCTGCCGCCGAGCGATGGAACCCGGCGTGCGTCTCCACGAGCTCGACGAACGTCGGCCGGGTGCCCCATCGTGCACCGCCGGCGCCATGGATCCACTTGCCGAGCGGGCACTGGTCATCCCGGCAGATCGTGTCGACGTCGAGCCGGGCGTGTTCGGCGATGGCCTTGCGCAGCCGCACCTTCCACTGGCGGTGCGCCTCGATGGCCTTGTCGAAGTCGAAGTCCGCCGGCGCGGCGATCTGTTCGCTCTCGGCTTCGAGCCCCGCGGGCGTGCGGAAGCGCGCCACCTCCACCGCGAGGCGCTGCGCCTGGCTCTTCATGGCCGAGGCGGCGGCGGCGGTCTGCTCCACGAGCGCGGCGTTCTGCTGCGTCATGCGGTCCAGCTCCTGCACGGCCTGTCCGATCTGGCCGACACCCATGCTCTGCTCGCCGGCGCTGGTGGCAATCTCGCCGAGCAGTTCGTCCACGCGCCGCGAGTCCGTCACGATGGCCTCGATGGCGGTGCCGGCCTCGCGCACGACACTCGCGCCGGCCTCCACCTGCTCGACGCTGCTGCCGATCAGGGCCTTGATCTTGCGGCCGGCCTCCGCGCTGCGCTGCGCCAGCGTGCGCACCTCGCTGGCAACGACGGCGAATCCGCGCCCTTCTTCGCCGGCGCGCGCCGCCTCCACCGCGGCGTTGAGGGCGAGGATGTTGGTCTGGAAGGCGAGGCTGTCGATGGTGCCGACGATCTCGCCGATCTGCGCCGAGGAAGCCCGGATGCCTTCCATCGTCTGCACCACGTTGGCCATGGCCGCGCCGCCGGTGGCGGCCGTGCTCGCGTTGTGCCGGGCCACTTGCGCGGCCTCGTGCGTGTGATCGGCGGTGCTCTTCACCGTCGCTGCGATCTGCTCCATCGAGGCGGCGGACTGCTCGAGGTTGGCCGCCGCCTGTTCGGTGCGAGCCGACAGGTCCATCGCGCCGGTCGCGATCTCGCTGCTGGAGTGCACGATGTCGTCGCTCGAGCGGCGCACCCTGAGCACCATGGCGCGCAGCGACTCCTGCATCGCGCGCAGTTCGAGCATCAGCTGGGCGGCCTCGTCGCCGCCCCAGGGCGCGGGCGAGGTCGTCAGGTCGCCCTCGGTCATGGCACGCAGGTGGCGCCGCGTCTCGCGCAGGCCACCGTCCATCACGCGGTAGAAGCACAGGAACAGGTACGCCGCCAGCATCAGCGCGCCGACCACGATGCCTCCGATCCACGCGGCCCGCCGCAGGGCCGCCTCGCGCAGGTCGCCGGTGTACACGCCCGACCCGACGATCCAGCCCCAGGGCTCGAAGCCCATCACGTACGACACCTTGTCCACCGGCTGGTCGTGGCCGGGCTTGGGCCATTGGTAGGCGACGAAGCCCTTGCCGGCCCGGCGCACCTCGGCCACGAAGGCCTGGAAGAGGGCGAGGCCATTGGGGTCCTTCATGCCGCCGACGTCCTTGCCGTCGAGTTCGGGCTTGATGGGATGCATCAGCACGCGCGGATGCATGTCGTTGACCCAGAAGTACTCGTTGCCGTCGTAGCGCAGGCCGGCCAGCGTGCGCAGCGCCGCCTGCTGCGCCTGCTCGCGCGGCATCTTGCCGGCGGCCTCCTGCGCCTGCGCCCAGGCGATGATCCCGTGCGCGATCTCCACGTGCTGGCGCGTCGCATCCTTGCGTGCCTGCAGCGCATGCTGGTAGTCGGCCGTGATGAGCCAGCCGAGCACGGCCAGCAGGGGCAGCGTGAAGGCCAGCGAAATGATCGACGCCTTGGCCGAGAAGCGCAGCAGCCGGAACAGCCGCACCCCCGGCGCCCAGAAGCCGTGATAGGCGAAGAAGCCGCCGGCGGCCGCCGTGGCGGAGGAGCGGTCTCCTGGCGCGGACAACGCGGGAGGGAAGGGCGCGGCAACGGACATGTCGAGGTCTCGGTATCAGGGGAACTCGAAGAATTCTCGTCAGCACCAGACTGGTGCTGCCGCCAATTTGCGCCGGGAGCACCCCGCTTCTTCGGTCGTGGCCCTCGGATGGCGTATCGCCCGTCACGGTTCGCGACAATGCGGGCACGATGAACACCCAGCCTTCTGCCGCGTCTTCCGCCCCGTCGATGCCCAAGCGCCGCATCGGCCCCTTCACCGTCTCGGCCATCGGCCTGGGCTGCATGAACTTCAGCCACGCCTACGGCGAGCCGCAGCCGGCCGAGCAGGCCGAGCGCGTGCTGCTCGCGGCGCTCGATGCCGGGGTCACGCTCTTCGACACCGCGGCGCTCTACGGCTTCGGCGCCAACGAGACGCTGGTGGGCCGCGTGCTCAAGGCGCACCGCTCGAAGATCGTGCTGTGCAGCAAGGGCGGCATGGCCGGCGTGCAGTTCGAAGACGGCCTGAAGCGCGTCATCGACGGCCGCCCCGAGGCCATCCGCCGCGACTGCGAGGCGAGCCTGAAGCGCCTCGACACCGACGTCATCGACGTCTACTACCTGCACCGCTGGGACAAGCTGCGGCCCGTGCCCATCGAAGAGAGCGTCGGCGAGATGGCGCGCCTGAAGGCCGAGGGCAAGATCCGGGCGCTCGGCC
>JAEUPE010000265.1 GCA_016790435.1 Rubrivivax sp.
TGAGCGAAACGAGCGCAGCGAGTGAAGCGAGTTGTGAGCGGGCCAGGAGCCCGAGCAGCGCAAGGGAGTCGGGCCCCCAGGGCCCGACCGCCGCAGCTAAGCGCCGCGCCCTGCCCGCACAGCCCTTTGTCGCGCTAGACGTCAAGCGCCCTCCACCCACCGGCCGAGGACGCAGCAACAGCCCTGCATCACTCCACCGGCAACGCCCGCCGCCGCACATCCCGATGCGTGAGCGGCGGGTTCAAGTGCTTGTTCGCCTCGTAGTCGAACCACATCGCGAAGAACAGGGAGTTGAAGCCGATCGAGAAAGTGAACAGCCACGCAATGAAGGTGATCTCCGGCACCGTGCCCTGCGCCACCCACAGCACGATGAGGCGCACGAAGAACGCCATGCTCATCAGCAAACCGAAGAACCCGAAGGCGTAGAAGAACACCAGAGGGTGGAAGTTGCGGATGATGTACTTCTCCTTCAGCCGCCAGAAGAAGAGCCGCACCAGCAACGAGCCGATGGTGAAGATCACCTTGCGGATCTTGATGCCCGACTTCTCGCCCACGTTGTAGACCGGCTCGATGGGCACGTCGACGACGCGCATGCCGGCGACGTTCAAGCGCACGAGCAGGTCGTTGGGCTGGCCGTAGCGCTTGTACATGAGGTCCCAGTCGATCGCGTGCAGCGCCGCCCGGTTGATGGCCGTGTAGCCCGTCTGCGAATCGGCCACGTGCCAGTAGCCCGAGGCGATCTTGGTGAAGAGCGAGAGGATCGAATTGCCGAAGAAGCGGATCTTCGGGATCTTGCGGAAGGCCTCGCCGGTGACGAGCCGGTTGCCCTTGGTGTAGTCGGCCACGTCGTCGATGACGGGGTCGAGGATGGCAGGCAGGTCGTCCGGGTCCATCTGGCCGTCACCGGCCATCACCACGGCCACATCGAAGTCGTGGTCTCGCGCGTGCTTGTAGCCGCTGGCGATGGCGCCGCCGACGCCCTGGTTCACCGCGTGATCGATGAGATGCACACCCCCGGATGCGAAACGCGCATGCGCACGCACGACCTCGGCCGTGCGGTCGCGGCTCTTGTCGTTGACGATGACGATGAGGTCGACGAACGCGGGCATCGTGTCGATGACCCGCGCGATCTGCGTTTCCTCGTTGTGGGCCGGCACGACGACGGCGATGCGTTGCTGGCGGTACATGCGCTTCGGGATTCGGTTGGAAGAAGAGTCCGGGTCGCCCGGGCCCCTCGGTGCCCGGGTCTCGCGGGGGATGCCGCGCCGTCAGCCGGCGAGCAGTTCGAGGCGGTCGCCCCGCAGGCGGTAGCGGTCGCCGGTGTGCGGGCAGGCGGCCTCCATCGGGCTGTCGCTGCGCAGCGGCAGTTCGAGGCGTTCGCCGTGGCGGCTCATCCAGCCGGCCTGGCGGCCCGGCACGCCGAGCACGAGGGCGAAGTCGGGCACGTCCCGGTTCACCACGGCCCCTGCGCCGACGAAGGCGAAGCGACCGACCGTGATGCCGCAGACGATGGTGCTGTTGGCCCCGAGCGTGGCGCCGCGCTTCACGAGCGTGCGGCGGTACTCGTCCTTGCGCGTCACCGCCGAGCGCGGGTTGTAGACGTTGGTGAAGACCATGCTCGGGCCGCAGAAGACGTCGTCCTCGAGCGTCACCGCGTCGTAGATGGAGACGTTGTTCTGCACCTTGACGTTGTCGCCGATGCTCACATCGTTGCCCACGAACACGTTCTGCCCGAAAGAACAGCCGCGCCCGATGCGCGCCTTGGCGCAGATGTGCACGAAGTGCCAGACGCGGCAGCCCTCGCCGAGCACGGCGCCCTCGTCGACGATGGCGCTGGGGTGGATGGTGGTGGCGGCCAAGGGAACGCGGCGGCGTCTCAGTACGCCAATGGCAGGTTGATGCGCTTGCCGTCCCGCGCCGAGAGGTACATCGCGATCAGCAACTCGAGCGACTTCAGCCCCTCGCGGCCGTCGGTCTCGGGCGCCGCCTCGCCGCGCAGCACGCGGATGACGTTGTCGTAGTACATCGGATGGCCGAAGCCGTAGACCGAGGTCGTCTGGTAGTTGGCGTCGCCGATGCCGGCATCCATCTCGTGCGGCTTGTCGAACTCCCAGTGCTGGATCTGGTTGACGGCGACGCCGCCCACGCGCACCGAGCCGCGCTCGCCGAGGATGGTGATCGAGCCTTCCATGTTCTTCGGGTAGGTCAGCATCGTCACGTTGATGCTGCCCATGGCTCCGTTGCGCCACTTGAGCGCCGCCACCCCGGTGTCCTCGACCTCGATGTCGCGCGCCAGCGTGCCGGTGTAAGCCATCACGCTCTCCACCGGCCCGATCAGCCAGTCGAGCAGGTCGACATAGTGGCTGGCCTGGTTCATGAGCGCACCGCCGTCGAACTCCCAGGTGCCGCGCCACTCCGCGCTGTCGTAGTACGACTGCGGGCGCGTCCAGAAGACGTTGACGTTGACCATGTAGATGCGGCCGAAGCGCCCGAGGTGCATGCACTGCTTGAGAAGCTGCAGCGTGCGGTTGCGGCGGTTCTGCTTGACGACGAAGAGGCGTACGCCCGCCTCGTCGCAGGCACGCACCATGGCCTGGCCGTCGGCCCAGCGCGTGGCCATCGGCTTCTCGGTCATGACGTCGATGCCGGCGGCGGCCACTTCCACCGTCTGCTGGGAGTGCAGGCCGCTGGGCGTGGTGAGCACCACGCAGTCGGGTCGCGTGCCGGCGAGCATCGCGGTGAGGTTCGGGAACCCCGGCGCGCCCGTGCGCTTGACGGCGGCAGCGAGCGCCGCGGGGTCGCTGTCGCAGACACCGACGAGCTCGGCGCGCTCACCGTGGCGGTCGATGGACTCGAAGTGATTGGCCGCGATGCGGCCGCAACCGACGAGCGCGAAACGCAGCTTGCGGTCGGTGATGGGGGGACGCTGGAGATGCACGCAGCCGCTCCCCCGCTAGTGCGCCACCACCGCCGAAGCCGCCTTGGCGGCGGGGGCGGAGCCTGCGCCCTTCAAGGCAACGGCCAGCGCCTGGACCACGCGGTCCTGGTCGGCCTCGCTCAGGTCGGCACTCATGGGCAGGCTCATCACGCGCGCCGCCTCGCGGTCGCTGACAGCGCAGAGGTCGGTGCCGGCGTACTGGGCATAGGCTGGCTGCCGGTGCAGCGGCTTGGGGTAGTGCACGGCGGTGGGCACCCCAGCCGCCTGCAGCGCGGCCTGCACGGCGGCTCGGTCATCGACCTTGACCGTGTACTGCGCGTAAACGGAGTTGCGGTCGGCACGCACCGCCACGCGCTGCACCCCCCCGACGCCGGCCAGCAGCCGCTCGTAACGCTCGCCGATCTCGGCGCGCCGTTCGAGCTCCCACTCGAATCGCTCAAGTTTGGCCAGCAGCACCGCCGCCTGAATGGTGTCCAGTCGCCCGCCGACGCCCAGCCGCGTGTGCGTGTAGCGCGCGCTCTGGCCGTGCACGCGGATCTCGCGCGCTGCCTGCGCGAGGCTGTCGTCGTCGGTGAACAGGGCGCCGCCGTCGCCATAACAGCCGAGCGGCTTGCTCGGGAAGAAGCTGGTCGCGCCGAAGGTGGACAGCGCGCAAGAGCGGCGGCCCTTGTAGACGGCGCCGAAGCTCTGCGCGGCGTCTTCGATCACCGCCAGCCCGTGGCGCGCTGCCACGGCATTGATCTCGTCCATGTCGGGCACCTGCCCGTACAGGCTGACCGGCATGATGGCGCGCGTGCGTGGCGTCACCTGCGCTTCGATGCGCGCGGCGTCGATGTTGCAGGTGTCGCCTTCGATGTCGGCGAATACCGGCCGCCCCCCGGCCAGCACGATCATCTCGGCCGTGGCTGCGAAGGTGAACGGCGTCGTGATGACCTCGTCACCCGCCTTCAGGTCGAGCGCCATCAGCGCGATGAGCAACGCCTCGGTGCCGCTGGCCACAGTGACGCAATGGCGCGAGCCGGTGAACCGGGCCAGTGCCTGCTCGAGTTCCTTGACCTCCGGGCCGAGGATGTACTGGCCGTGGTCCAGCACCTGCTGGATGCGGGCGTCGATGCGGGGCTTGAGCGCGGCATATTGCGCCTTGAGGTCGATGAATTGCATGGCCGCCCTGGGGTGAAAGGCCCGAGATTGTATGGGCGGCGACCGGATCGCCTCCTAGAATCGCCTGCGAATTCAACAAGTTGCCCAAAGCGCCGGCTGCGATCCCAAAAGCGCTGGCCGCAACGTGCGAGCCCCCATGTCCGACGACAACCAACTCATCGCCGAACGCCGCGAGAAGCTCGCTGCGCTGCGCCGCGAAGGCGTGGCCTTCCCGAACGATTTCAAGCCGCGCCACCACGCCGCCGATCTGCACCACCGGTACGCACAGGTCCCCAACGAGGAACTCGAGCCGCAGGCCGTCGCCGCCAGCGTGGGCGGGCGCATGATGCTCAAGCGCGTCATGGGCAAGGCCTGCTTCGCGACCCTGCAGGACGGCACCGGGCGCATCCAGCTCTACGTGACGCAGGACGCCGTCGGCGCCGAAGCGCTCGCCGCCTTCAAGCACTGGGACCTGGGCGACATCGTCGGCTGCGAGGGCACCCTCTTCCGCACCAAGACCGGCGAGTTGTCCGTCAAGGCGACGAAGATCCGCCTTGTCACGAAGAGCCTGCGCCCGCTGCCGGACAAGTTCCACGGCATGACCGACCAGGAGCAGAAGTATCGCCAGCGCTACGTCGACCTGATGACCGACGACGCCGCGCGCGCCCGCTTCGTCGCGCGCAGCAAGGCGGTGGCCTCGATCCGCAACTTCATGGTCGAGCACGGCTTCCTCGAGGTGGAAACGCCCATGCTCCACCCGATCCCGGGCGGCGCGAACGCCAAGCCCTTCGTCACGCACCACAACGCGCTCGACCAGGAGATGTTCCTGCGCATCGCGCCCGAGCTCTACCTCAAGCGGCTGCTGGTGGGTGGCTTCGAGCGCGTGTTCGAGATCAACCGCAACTTCCGCAACGAGGGGCTGTCGGTCCGCCACAACCCCGAGTTCACGATGATGGAGTTCTACTCGGCGTGGTGGACACACCACGACCTGATGGACTTCACCGAACAGTTGCTGCGCCATGCGGCGCGCGCGGCCACGGGCTCGGCGGTGGTGAGCTACGGCGGCCGCGAGGTCAACCTCGAGCTGCCCTTTGCGCGCCTGACCGTGCGCGACGCGCTCGTGGCCCACGCCGGCCTCACCGCCGCGGAGGCGGTCGACGCGCCGGTGCTGCATGCCAGGCTCAAGTCGCTGGGCGAAGAACCGCCGGCCCACTGGACGCTGGCCGAACTGCAGTTCGGCCTCTTCGAGGCGGCGGTGGAAGACAAGCTCTGGCAGCCGACCTACATCATCGACTACCCGGTGGAGGTGTCGCCCCTGGCGCGCGCCTCCGACCGCGACCCGCGCGTCACCGAGCGCTTCGAGCTCTTCATGACCGGGCGCGAGATCGCCAATGGCTTCTCGGAGCTCAACGACGCCGAGGACCAGGCGGCGCGCTTCGCGGCGCAAGCGGCCAACAAGGAGGCGGGCGATGAGGAGGCGATGTACTACGACGCCGACTTCATCCGCGCGCTCGAGTACGGCATGCCGCCGGCGGGCGGCTGCGGGGTCGGCATCGACCGCCTGGTGATGCTGCTCACCGACAGCCCGAGCATCCGCGACGTCATCCTCTTTCCGGCACTTCGCCGCGAGAGCGGCGAGCCGTCGGCACCGCGCCGCGAGGCGGACGACAGCGACATCGCGCTGCCGAAGATCGAGCCCTGAAGATGACGGGTACTCGCCTCGAATCGCTCGCCGCGATCGAGGCGGCGCTGTGGCACGAGCTGGCCGCGGCCGCGAGCAACCCGCAACATGGCTGGCGGCGCCTCGTGCTCGCCACGCGGGCGGGCGACGCCGCCGACGCGCGCACGCTCGTGCTGCGTGAACTGGACACCGACGAACGCACGCTGCTCTTCTACACCGACGCACGCAGCGCCAAGGTGCTGCAGATCGCGCATCGCCCTGCCGGCACGCTGGTGGCCTGGTGCGCCGTGCTGTCGTGGCAGCTGCGCATGCGCGCCCGGCTCGAGGTGCAGGCCGAAGGGCTCGCCGTGTCGTCGCGGTGGGCACGGCTCGCGCTCACGCCCTCGGCGCAGGACTACCTGGCCCCTGCGGCGCCCGGCACGCCGATCGACCCTGGCTTCGTGCCGTTGCCGGCCGGTCGCACGCACTTCGCGTTGCTGAGCGCGCGCATCGAGTCGATCGACTGGCTCGAGCTCGGCGAGCGCGTGCACCGGCGCGCGTCGTTCGACGCGGCCGGTGCTCGCTGGCTGGTGCCCTGAGCGGGCCGGTCGGCGCAACCAGGTCGATCAGCGCGAAGCGACGATGCGCTCGCCCACCGCGCGCGAGGGCTGCACGCGTGCCAGTTCGAACGAACCGCTGTCCTCGCCGAACCAGGCGCTGTCCGTGCCCGCGTGGTTGGCGACGATCGCCTCGACGCGCACTTCGTCGCGGCTGCGCAGCGACTTGGCCACGGCCATGTGGTTGTACGAGGTCGACCAGACCTTGATCGACCCGTCGGCGCGGGCCTGGAACAGCTCGGCTTGCACCTGGTCGCGCGTCTTGGTCTGCGCGAAGGTCATCGTGGCGTAGTTGTCGGGGGTCGGGCTCTCGGCATGCGCGGTCACGGCGGCGGCAAGCGAGAGCAGGACGACGGCGGGGTAGACGACGGACTTGAACGTGTTCATGAAAGGCTCCTGAAGGTTGGCTGTGGCATCCGATAGAGGGTTTGGGCTGCGATCGGTGGATGCCCGACCGGCGCTGTCCATGCCCTGCAGTGTGCGGATCGAGCTGGCGCGGAGAAACCAGCCGCCGATCAACGCAGCATTCACGCCGGAGAAAGAATTTCAGGTGCAACGGCGCATGCACGAGGGCCTTGGCCCTCGGTACACCGCCCCCTCAGGAGCCTCGTGCCGACGCGGCGTCAGCTACCGATGAAACGCGGCGGGCGCTTCTCGAGAAAGGCCGCCATGCCCTCTTTCTGGTCGGCCGTGGCAAAGAGCGAGTGAAACACCCGCCTCTCGTAGTCCACGCCGTCACTCAGGCCCCCTTCGAACGCCTTGTTGACGCAGGCCTTGGCCAGCGCCACGCTCGGCCCCGAGAGCCCGTTGATGGCCTCGGCCGCCGCCAGCACCTCGTCGAGCAGCTTGTCGGCGGGTACGACGCGCGAGACAAGGCCGGCACGCTCGGCCTCGGCGGCGTCCATCATGCGTGCGGTGAGCACCATGTCCATCGCCTTGCTCTTGCCGATCGCGCGCGGCAGGCGCTGCGTGCCACCGGCCCCGGGCAGGATGCCGATCTTGATCTCGGGCTGGCCGAAGCGGGCCGTGTCGGCGGCGATGATGAAGTCGCACATCATCGCCAGCTCGCAGCCCCCGCCCAGGGCGAAGCCCGCCACGGCGGCGATCACCGGCTTGCGCACCTGCCGGATCGTCTCCCAGTTGCGCGTGATGAAGGGCTCGGCCAGCGCCTCGGCATAGGTCTTCTTGGCCATCACGCTGATGTCCGCGCCGGCAGCGAAGGCTTTCTCGTTGCCGGTGATGACGATGCAGCCGATCGCGTCGTCGGCGTCCGCGGCAAGCAGCGCGCGGCCCAGCTCATCCATCAGCTCGCTGTTCAGCGCGTTCAACTGCTTCGGGCGGTTCAGGCGCAGCAGGGCCGTCCCGCGCGCACCCTCGCCGCGCCGCTCGATCAATATTAGGGGGTCGCTCATCGTCGGTCACCTCGCGTGGAAATTCGCCGAATTATCCCAATGGCGGGGAAGCCACCATCCGTATTGACAGGAGCGGGCGTAAGCTCGCGCTAAGCTTCTCGACGCGGGAAAGGCGCCACAGCCCAGGTGGCGGACTGCACACAGCCCGTCCCACACGGATCCATGCCGATCATCTACCGCAAGACCGCCAAGGGCCTGGCCGAGATCGAGACGCGCGTCTACAGGCTCTCGCCGCGCTTGCGCAGCGTGCTGATCATGATCGACGGCAAGCGCAGCGACGCCGACCTCGTGCAGATGCTGCCGCAGGCCGCCGAGGTGCTGGCCGCGCTGGCGCAGGATGACTTCATCTCCGAGTACACGCGCACGAGCGCCACGCCGGCGCCGCCCCCGCCGCCCGAGCGCACCGTCATCCGCCCGCCGCAACCCACTTTCGAGGCCATGCGCAAGGACGTGCTGCGGGCCTTCAACGACCGCCTCGGGCCCGCCGGGGAAGGCATGGCCTTGAAGCTCGAGAAGGCGCGCAACGAGACCGAGTTCCGCGCCTTGCTGCCGGCCGCGGTGCAACTCGTCACCACCCTGCAGGGCCGAGACGCCGGCGAGTCGTTCATGGCGCGCATCAACGCCTGGTGAGCATCGGGACCCGGGACGTTCAACGTTGCGGGTCGGCCTGCTGCGGCAGCCGCTCCAGGTGCAGGTCGACGTAGGTCTCCTCGTCCTGCCGGATGAGGATGCGCACGGGCAGGTACTGCAGCGTCGGCGCGACCCAGAACTCCGCCACCAGGTCGCCGCCGGCGCCGGTGCCTGCCGCACGCGGCGGGCGACGCGGACGCACGTGCACCGCATCGATGGCACCCATGGGCGTGTCGAGGGTCGAGTCACCGACGACCTCGTAGGTCCACGTCTCGACATGGCGGGCCAAGGCCAGCGGCACCTCCACCGTGGAGCCGGCGAGCAACCGCGCGGGCTGCGTGGTGAACAGCCACGTCATCTGCACGAACTGGCTGGCGCTGTCCTGCACGCCGGCCGGCCGCGCCACCTGGCGGCCGTTGGGCAGCAGCACGCGGTCGGCGTCGAGCATGATGGAGAAGCGCCGCGGCGCGCGCAGCACCACCTGCGTTTCTTCGTCGTAGCGGCGCGGCTCCAGGCCGGCCGAGGTGACGATGCCATCGCTCTGGATCTGGCGCGTCACCAACGGCGCGAAGGGCGGGCCGATGCCGACTTCGAGCGAGACCTGGTAGCGGCTGCCGGCCAAACGCCACTCGACACGCGCCTGACCCTCGACGGGGCCGCGGTAGTTGCCGGTCAGCCGATAGGACAGGCGCGTCGACGGCGGCCACGCGAACGCGAGGGACGACGGCGGCGCGGACGGTGACACCGGAAAGGCCGTGGCCGCGGAGGCCGGCGCGTTGGCGGCGGCCGGTGCCGCCAGCGCCGCGGCGATGTCGGGTGCCGGCGCGATCTCGGGCAGCACTGCGCCGGCCGAGCCCGCTGTGGCCTCGCGCAGCACCTCGTCCAGCACGAGCGGCTCTCGCATCTCGGCGGCGGCTTGCGCCCCCGCAGCCGATGCCGCGCTGGCCCGGCGCATCGTCCGCAGCACGCGCGTCGCCACCGGAGGCGGGGCCGCCGGCACGACGGGCTTCAGTTCGCGCACGAAGGCCACTTCGATGCGAGCGGGTGCCTGGGTGCCTTCGCCCAGGCCCATGCGGTCGTCGGGCCACCACGATGCCAACCCCAAGTGCGCCGCCGCCACCGGCAGCGCAAGCAACCACGGCGCAAGAGCGGACCGGCGCGCCGGCCCATCCGGCAGCGCAAGCCGAACCGAGGAGGCCGGCATCGCGCTCAGGGACTGGACGTCAGGACTTGCGCGAGGCCTGCGCGAGCAGCTTCTCCAGCATCTCGCCAGGAATCGCGCCGGGCTTGCGAGTGCCGTCCTCGAACAGCACAGCCGGCGTGCCGTTGATCTTGTGCTTGCGGCCGAACTCGAGATTGCGGTCGATGCCGGCGACGTCGCAGTTGGCCTTGGCCGCGTCAGGCGCGACGCCGTCGAGCATCCAGGCGCGCCAGGCCTTGGCGCCGTCCTTGGCGCACCAGATGGCCTGCGACTTGGCGGTCGAGTCGGGGCCGAGGATCGGCAGCAGGAATGTGTAGACGGTGAGGTCCTTCACCCCCGCGAGATCGCGCTCGAAGCGCTTGCAGTAACCGCAGTTGGGGTCGACGAACACCGCCACCTTGCGCGCGCCGTTGCCCTGCTTGATGACGATGGCGTCCTTCAGCGGCAGCTGCGCGAAGTCGATGGCGAGCAGCTTTTCCATGCGCTGCTCGGTGAGGTCGGTGCGCGTGCGCGTCTCGATGATCGCGCCCTGCACGATGATGTGGTCGCCAGCGGCGTCGGCATACAGGATCTCGGTGCCGTTGTAGCGCACCTCGTAGAGCCCGGCGATCGGCGAGCGCGAGATCTCGTCGATGGTCGGCATCTTCGGGATGCGTTCGGCGAGTGCCTTCTTGATCGCGGCCTGCACGGCTGCATCGACGGGGCCACCGGTGGAGGCGGCCACTGCCGTGGGCTGCGGTGCCGCGCCGCGGGCCGGCTTGTCCTTGGACTCCGAGGCGCCGCCGCAGGCGGCCGCGAAGGCGGCGAAGACCAGGGCGATGGCGAAGCGCGGGGCGTTCATGGTGACGTTTCCTTGACGGTCGCGCCTGGGCGCGGGAGCGGGCAGCGGCGTCATTGTCCGCCGCCCCGCATCAGAAGTTAGCGGCCCAATGCGGCGCGGGTGAGGAGGCGCTTGAGCGGCGGCAGGTGATTGACCAGACCCAGCCCGCGGTTGCGCAATTCCCTCGCCCATGGCGAGGGATGCGAGAACAGATGCAGCAGCCCGTCGGTCAGTGTGCCCATCGCCAGCGTGTCTCCGGCCCGGGCCCGGGCGTGGCGGGCCAGCAGCCGAACGTCGCCGGGGCTGCGCCAGGATTCACGCTCGGTGAGGATGCGAGCGAGGCTGGCAACGTCCGCGAGCCCCAGGTTCAGCCCCTGGCCGGCCAGCGGATGCACCACGTGGGCGGCGTCGCCCAGGAGCAACCAGCCAGGACCATGCAGCGGCTCGGCCCGACCGATCGACAGCGGCCACGCCGCCCGCGCACCGATCAGCCGCAACTCGCCGGCCGCGCCGGCGGTGGCCTGCGCCAATTCGGCCTCGAAGGCTTCATCGGTCAACGCCAGCAACTGCGCCACGCGTTCGTCAGGCACCGACCAAACCAGCGCCAAGCCGTGATCGTGCCGCGGCTGGTCCATCGGCAGCAGCGCCAGCACGTCGGGCGCGCGGAACCACTGACGGGCGAGGCCCGCATGCGGCCGTGTCGCCTCGAGGCGGGCGGCAATGGCCTGGTGACCGTAGGAACGGCGCACCATGCGCGAGCCCAACGCGGCCCGCGTGGCCGAGTCCTTGCCCTCGGCCAGCAGCGTCAGCGAGGCGGAGACCGGCGCTGCGACGCGCTCGATGTGGGGCGCAAAGCGGACCGCTTCGCGCAGGGCAGCGTCGAGCGCGGCGGCATCGACGATCCAGGCCAGTTCGGCCAGCGCCGAGTTCCAGGCCGAGAACTCCAGCACCGAGGCACCGTCGTCGCCCTCGATGCGCATCTCGTGCACCTGCGTGCGTGCGGCGGCGGGGATGGCCTCCCAGACCTTGAGTTCGGTGAGCAGGTCGACCGAGGCGCCATTGAGCGCGTAGGCACGGATGTCGGTGCCGCCCGGTGTCGACCCGGGCGTCGAGATGGATGGGGCCGTCGGCTGCCCGAGCAGCGCCACGCGCAGCCCCTGGCGCGCCAGCGCCAGCGCCGCCGCCAGCCCGACGGCCCCGGCACCACGCACGAGGACGTCGGGCGCGAGGGCGAGAGCGTTCGAGCCGGCCATGCCGGGCATTGTAGGGAGCGGTCCGGCGCGGCCGCCCCGCGTCGCGGGCACAATGCCGCGCCTCACGGAGCCCAGCCTTGTCCGAACTCGCCTGCCGCATCGCCAGCCTTCACGTCCACCCGATCAAGTCGTTGGGCGGCACCTCGCCGTTCGAGGCGCTGCTGATCGAGACCGGCCTCGAGTTCGACCGTGCCTGGATGGTCGTCGACGAACGCGGTGACATGGTGACGCAGCGCGAGATGCCGCGCATGGCGCTCGTGCAACCGCAGTTCCGCCACGAGGACCTCGTGCTGCGCGCGCCCGGCATGCTGGCACTGCACCTGCGGTTGGATGCGGTGGAAGCGGCCACGCGCGCCCGCGTCTGGGACGACGTGGTCAAGGCCTACGACATGGGCGCGCTGGCAGCGCAGTGGATCAGCGACTTCCTCGGCGCCAAGCTGCGCCTGGTGCGCTTCGACCCCGAGCAGAAGCGGCTGTCCGAGCGGAAGTGGACAGGCGCGATCGAGGCCGAGAACGCCTTCGCCGACGGGTACCCACTGCTGGTCGCCGGCACGGCCTCGCTGGCAGACCTGAATACGCGTCTCACGGCGCGCGGCCTGTCGCCGGTGGGCATCGAACGTTTCCGACCGAACCTCGTGCTGGACGGCCTCGCCGCGTTCGAGGAAGACCACATCGATGAGTTGGCCATCGACACCGACGACGGCCTGGTGCGGCTGAAGCTGGTCAAGCCCTGCGTTCGCTGCACCATCCCCGACGTCGACCCGGCCACGGCCGAACGCGGCACGGCCGTCGGCGACACGATGGCGACCTTCCGTGCCGATGCGCGCATGGGCGGCGGCCTCACGTTCGGCATGAACGCGATGGTGCTCGAGGGCATCGACAAGGTGTTGCGCGTCGGCCAGGCCGTGCGAGCCAGCATCAAGTTTTAGCGCAGCCCGCAAGCGCCCAGCGCGTCGCCTGCATCGGGGCGGGCGCCACGGCCCGGGGACCTCTGGGACAATCGCCGCCCCGGCCCCCCAGGCCCCCACAGCGTCCAACAGCGTCGTTCAGCGCCCATGAGTCTCAAATGCGGCATCGTCGGCCTGCCCAATGTCGGCAAGTCGACGCTTTTCAATGCCCTCACCAAGGCCGGCATCGCAGCCGAGAACTACCCCTTCTGCACGATCGAGCCGAACGTGGGCATCGTCGAGCTGCCGGACCCGCGCCTGCAGCTGCTGTCGGCCATCGTGAAGCCCGAGCGCGTCGTACCGGCGATCGTCGAGTTCGTCGACATCGCCGGCCTCGTCGCCGGGGCCAGCCAAGGCGAGGGCCTGGGCAACCAGTTCCTCAGCCACATCCGCGAGACCGACGCCATCGTCAATGTCGTGCGCTGCTTCGAGGACGACAACGTCGTGCACGTGGCCGGCAAGGTCGACCCCATTGCCGACATCGAGGTCATCCAGACCGAGCTGTGCCTGGCCGACCTCGCCACGGTCGAGAAGAGCCTCGTGCGCTACGGCAAGCAGGCGCGCGCCGGCGGCGACAAGGAGGCGCAGCGGCTCGTCGACGTGCTCAAGAAATGCGAGGCGGCGCTGAACGAGACGAAGCCCGTGCGCAGCATCCAGTTCAGCAAGGAAGAGCTGGTGGTGCTGAGGCCGCTGTGCCTGATCACCGCCAAGCCGGCGATGTTCGTCGGCAACGTGAGCGAGAACGGCTTCGAGAACAACCCGATGCTCGAGCGCCTGCGCGAGTACGCCAAGGGTCATGCCGATGCGCCGGTGGTGGCCATCTGCGCCAAGACCGAGGCCGAGCTCGCCGACATGGCCGACGAGGACCGGGCGCTCTTCCTGGCCGAGATGGGGCAGAGCGAGCCGGGCCTGAACCGGCTCATCCGCGCCGCCTTCAAGCTGCTGGGCCTGCAGACCTACTTCACCGCCGGCGTGAAGGAGGTGCGTGCCTGGACCATCCATGTCGGCGACACGGCGCCGCAGGCCGCCGGCGTGATCCACACCGACTTCGAGCGCGGCTTCATCCGCGCCCAGACGATCGCCTTCGACGACTTCATCGCCAGTGGCGGCGAGCAGGGGGCGAAGGACGCCGGCAAGATGCGCGCCGAAGGCAAGGAATACGTGGTCAAGGATGGCGACGTCATGAACTTCCTGTTCAACGGCTGACGCCATTCCGGTGCCGCCGAAGGGCCCCTCGCGGCCCGGGCCGTGCTGGAGGATGCAGTGGGCGGTCTGAAGAACCGGTCCGGCAGCGAACGCGCGGCGCGGCGCGCGACGGGTACGGCCGCGCTCAGCGCCATCGCCTATGCCGTGATCGGTTGGGTGTCGCTGATGTTGGCCGGGCCGCCCGGCTACGCCGCGCCGCTCTACCCGGCAGCTGGCATCGGCCTGGCCACCGCGCTGGCCTGGGGCCGCCCGGCCGTGCTGGGCGTGTTGGCGGGTGCGTTCGCGGTGAACGCGAGCCTCGGCTGGCTGCGCGGTCAGGCGGGCCTTGCGCTGGTGGCGCTGCCACTGGTCATCGCATGTGGCGCTGCCGCGCAGGCCTGGCTGGGCGCACGGCTCATCCAGCGCTTTGTCGGCAGTCCGCTGCTGTTGAATGAGCCGCGCGACATCGCGCTGGCCGGTGCGGTGGGCGCGGGTGTCGCGTGCCTCACGAGCCCGAGTGTGGCTGCGCTGGCGCTCGGGGCCTCGGGGGCGGTGGCGGGGCCGGCGTTGTTCGACACCTGGCTCACGTGGTGGGCAGGTGACACGCTGGGGGCGCTGATCGCTGCCCCGCTGGCACTCGCTTTCATCGGCCGCCCCGCAGCGGCCTGGCGACCGCGGCGGCGCAGCCTGGGCGTACCCCTCGTCTCGGCGCTGGCACTGCTCGCCGGGGCGATGTGGGCCATCGCCGAGCGCGAACGCGAGCACGCGGGCACGGCGTTCGAGCGCGAAGCAGACCGCCTCGCCGTCTCGGTGCAGCAGCGCCTGCAGGAACCACTGCACGCCTTGCAGACGCTGGTCGCCGCAGCGCGCGCCAGCGGGCGTGCCGACACGCCGACCTTGCGCGCCGCGGCCGCGTGGTGGCTGGATCGCGGTTCGCCGCTCCAGGCCATGGGCTACAGCGAGCGCGTGACCAAAGGCGACGTGGCCGCCTTCGAGGCCACGGCGCGCGCCGAGGGGCTGCTCGGCTTCCAGGTCAGGCACCGCGACGACGGTCGTGCCTTCGCCGACGACGGCGAGGCCATCGTGCTCCGGCGCATCGAACCGATGACCGGCAACGCCGATGCGTTGGGCGTGAACGCGCTGTCGATTCCGGCGGCACGCGCCGCCATTCAGGCGGCGCGACGCAGCGGCAAGGCGGCGGCGACCGCAGGTTTCCGGCTGACGCAGTCGACGCGGGACGAGACGGGCGTCGTGCTCTACCAGCCGCTCGCCTCGAGCGCCGACGAGCCGGCGCAGGGCTTCCGAGGCGTCCTCTTCGTCGCCCTGCGCACCGAGGCGCTCTTGGCAGGTCTGGCGGAATCGCCAGAGTCCGGGCGCTGGTGCCTGATCGACCCGGATCCGCGAACCGCGCGGCCACGCTGGGCCGGCTCGGACGCCTGCGCGGACATGGCAGCCGCCGGAGTGCGCGCCCGCCGTGAGGTGCAGTTGGCCGACCGCCCGCTGGAGTTGCGGCTGCTGCAGCCAGCCAGTCCGGGTCCGGGGGAACTCTCGGTGCACTGGCTCCTCACCGTGGCCGGGTTCGCCGCCGCGGCGATGCTCGGGGCTTGGCTGCTGACCGTCACCGGGCAGGCCCTGCGCACGCAGCGCGCCGTCGATGCGGCCACCACCGGCTTGCGCCGGGAGGTCGCCGAGCGGCGCGTGGCCGAGCAGGAGCGCGCCAGCAGCGAGGCGCGATTGCGCAGCATCCTGGACAACGCGCCGCTGGGCATCGCCTTCCTCGACCCGCACGGCAAGTTGCTGCAAGGCAACCCGCACCTCTTCGAGATGCTCGGGCGCAAGCCTCAAGACCTGCTGGCGCACACGGTGGCGAGCATCACCGTGCCCGAGGACCTGCCGACGCTGCAGCGCGACCACCAGGATCTGCTGACCGGAAGGACAGAGGTGGTGCGACGGCCCTTCCGGCTGCAGCGCGGCGATGGCCAACCGCTCGCCGTGCGCATGGCCTGCACCGCGCTGCGTTCGGCCGAGACCGGCCGCGTGCGGCACATGGTGGCTGTGCTGGAGGACCTCAGCGAGCACCTGCAACTAGAGCAGACCGAACATGCGCGCCAGCGGGCCGAGGCCGCCAGCCGCGCCAAGAGCGAGTTCGTCTCGCGCATGAGCCACGAACTGCGCACGCCGCTCAATGCGATGCTGGGCTTCGCGCAGTTGCTGGGCCTGGACACGAAGCCGGCCTTGCCGGAGCACCAGCGGAACTGGGTGCAGCAGATCCAGCGCGCAGGCTGGCACCTGCTCGAACTGGTGAACGACACGCTGGACCTCGCCCGCATCGAGTCCGGCGCGGTCCAGTTGCACTTGCAGTCGGTGGACCTGGTGGAACTGGTGGCCGCCAGCGCAGACCTCGTGAGCGCGGCGGCCACGGCCCGCGGCGTCGAACTCCGGCTGGAACTGCCGGTGCGGCTGCCACCGGTGGTGGCCGACGCCACCAGATTGAAGCAGGTGGTCACCAACCTCCTGTCGAACGCGGTCAAGTACAACCGCGAGCGCGGCCGCGTCGCGGTGCGGGTCCGTCTGCCGGACGCACGCTCCGCGGAGGCTGCGCGCGATGCCGGCAGGTTGCCGGAGGCCGGCACCGTGACGATCGACGTGGTCGACACCGGCCTCGGCATGACGCCGGCGCAGCTGCAGCGCCTGTTCGAACCCTACAACCGGCTCGGCCGCGAGGGCAGCGGCGTCGAGGGCACGGGCATCGGCCTGGTCATCGCCCGTCGCCTCACGGAGATGATGGGGGGCTCGCTGCAGGCGCAGAGCCGGGCGGGCTCGGGCTCGACCTTCTCGCTGAACCTGCCGCTCGCTGCCGGGCCGGCCGCCGCCGCGGATCCGCCGGTGCCGGCGGTGCCGGCACCCTACCGGCAGCGCCGCGTGCTCTACATCGAGGACAACGAAACCAACGTGGAAGTCATGCGGGGCGTCCTGCTGCAACGCCCGCAGGTTCACCTGGAGGTGGCGACCCTGGGCCTGGACGGCCTGGCGATGGCGCGCCGCTTGCGGCCTGACCTGATCCTGCTGGACATGCAACTGCCCGACATCACCGGGCCGGAACTCCTGCGTCACCTCATGGACGACGACGAGACGGCGACGATCCCGGTCATCGTCGTTTCAGCCGACGCGACCCCGGCCAGAATAGAGCAGGCACTTACCTTGGGCGCGGCGCACTACGTCACCAAGCCGCTGGCGGTGGCGCTCTTCCTGCAAGTGCTGGACGAGGTACTCGACGCGATGGACACGCGCTTCGGCTAGCGCCCGGACATCGAGGCATGGTGTCAGCCGAATTTAGTCAGCGTGCGCACACTTGTTCATTTGGTCACAGCCAAAGTCCCCGGAGTCCATCAGCACTCTCCGGGCGAGAGTGCTAATATTGTTGGAACCCGCCACCCAAAGGCGGATCAGAGCACGCATGAACATCGCTGCCGTTCCCACCGCCCTGGCCGTCCGGGATCCCTGGTCCCTTGTGCCTTCGCTCGGCAATCTCGACGCCTACATCAGCGCCGTGAACCGCCTGCCCATGCTCTCTCAAGCCGAAGAGTCGGCGCTCGCTCGCCGCCTGCGCGATGCCGGGGACGTGCAGGCCGCCGGGCAGCTCGTGCTGTCGCACCTGCGGCTGGTGGTTTCGGTTTCGCGCCAGTACCTCGGCTACGGCCTGCCGCAGGGTGACCTGATCCAGGAAGGCAACGTCGGCCTGATGAAGGCCGTGAAGCGCTTCGACCCCGAACAAGGCGTGCGCCTCGTGAGCTACGCGTTGCATTGGATCAAGGCCGAGATCCACGAGTACATCCTGAAGAACTGGCGCATGGTCAAGGTCGCGACGACCAAGGCGCAGCGCAAGCTCTTCTTCAACCTGCGCTCGATGAAGGCGCGCATGAAGGGCCAGCACGCCGAGCCCGGCGCGGAGGGCACCGACACGTCGCTGGCCGACAGCGAAACCTACCGCAACACGCTCACCCCGGCCGAGGTGGCGTCAGTGGCGCGGGAGCTCAACGTCAAGCCCGAGGAAGTGGTGGAGATGGAGACGCGCATGGCCGGGGGCGATGTCGCGCTCGAGCCGCAGGGCGATGACGATGAAGAGAGCTTCGCGCCCATCGTCTACCTCGCGGACGAGACGAACGAGCCGACGCGCCGGCTGGAGGCTGACCACCGCGACTGGCTGGCTGGCGACGGCATCGGGCAAGCGCTCGATGTGCTGGACGCGCGCAGCCGCCGCATCGTGGAGCAGCGATGGCTCGTCGTGAACGACGACGCCTCCGGCGGCATGACGCTGCACCAGTTGGCCGATGAGTATGGCGTCAGCGCCGAGCGCATCCGCCAGATCGAGGTGGCGGCACTGAAGAAGATGCGCAAGGTGCTGGCGGCCGCCTGAGGTCGATGGGCTGGCGTGTGCCGACCACGCCTTAGCCCTTCTCGGCCAGCAGTTGCTTCAGGTCGCTTGCCAGCGCCTCGGCTCCCATGCCGTGGCGGGTGGCCAGCCGCAGCCGCCCACGCGTGTCGTACACGTAGGAGCGTGCGGTGTGGTCGATCGTGTAGCTCGACTCCGTCTTGCCGGGCACCTTGGCATAGAAGATCTTGAACGCCTTCGCGGTGGCCTTGGTTTCCTCGGGCGTGCCGCGCAGCGCGACAAAGTCGGCCCCGAAGTTGCCGACGTAGGCCTTCAGCACCACCGGGACGTCCCGCTCCGGATCGACGGTCACGAAGATCGGCACCACGCGCGCGCCGTCGGCTCCAAGCTGCTGCTTGACCGCGGCCAGTTCGGCCATCGTCGTCGGGCAGACGTCCGGGCACTGCGTGAAGCCGAAGAAGAGCACGACGACCTTGCCCTTGAATTCAGCCAGCGTGCGCCGCTTGCCGTCGGGGTCGGGCAACTCGAGCGCCTGCGCGTAGTCGGCGCCCGTGATGTCGATGGACTGGAAAGCCACGGCGGGCTTCGGTGGTCCGCCGTCGCTGCTGCGGCCGCAGGCGCCGAGCAGGGCGGCAGCCAGCGTCAACGCCGCCAGTGTCGGCAGGAGACGGCACCCTGGAAACAATCGCCCGCTCATGACAGTCGCTCCTCCAGCCAAGGCCAGGCCCAATGGTCGACAAGCAGCGCCGCGAACAGCAGCGACAGGTGCCAGATCGAGAACCGGAAGGTCCGCCGCGCCAGCGCATCGCTGTAGTCGCGCCACAGCTGCCAGGCCAGCAGCACGAACATCGCGCCGAGCACGATGGCCGCGACGAGATAGATCCAACCGCTCATGCGGAAGGTGAAGGGCAGCAGCGTGGCGGCGAAGAGCACCAGCGTGTACAGCAGCACCTGCAGGCGCGTGAACTCGGGCCCGTGCGTCACCGGCAGCATCGGCAGGCCGGACTTGCGGTAATCCTCCACCCGGTACAGCGCCAGCGCCCAGAAGTGAGGTGGCGTCCACAGGAAGATGATGAGCGCGAGGATGAGTGGCGGAAGGGTCACGTCGCCCGTCATCGCCGCCCAGCCGAGCACCGGGGGCATCGCGCCGGAAGCGCCCCCGATGACGATGTTCTGCGGCGTCAGCGGCTTCAGCACCACGGTGTAGACCACCGCATAACCCACGAAGGTGGCGAGCGTCAGCCACATCGTGAGCGCGTTCACCCAGGCGAGCAGCACCGTGCAGCCGGCCACACACAGCACGCCGGCGAAGGCGAGCGTCTGCGTGTTCGTGAGCTCGCCCTTGGCGGTCGGCCGCCACGCCGTGCGTGCCATGCGCCGGTCGACGTGCTGCTCGACGATGCAGTTGAAGGCCGCCGCCGCGGCGGCGACGAGCCAGATGCCCACCACGGCCGACAACACGAGCGACCAAGGCGGCAACCCGGGCTGTGCGAGCAGCATGCCGATGAGCGCGCAGAACACGATCAGCTGCACCACGCGCGGTTTGGTCAGCACGTAGAACTGCGCCAAGCGATTCACGCGGGCGCCTGGTGCGGCAAGGGTCTGGGACATGGGCTGGGGCCGGGGAGCGGCGATTCTAGGCAGCGGCCGCCAGCGAACCTGGCGAGAAGGCGGGGTACCGGGCCTGCCGGGCACGCATCCACAGCAGCGCAAGCAGCAGCACGAGCGCAGCGGCGCCGGCGGAGTGGAGCAAGGCCGCGCCGATCGGCCAGTCGAGCACGATGTTGCTGAGCCCGGTGGCCACCTGCAGGGCCGTCAACGCGGCGATGCCCGACGCGAAGCGCCGGCCCACCGGAGCGCCAGTGCGCCAGAGAGCCCCGGCCAGCGCCAGCAGCGCTGCCACGGCCGCAACGGCGAACAGCCGGTGCGCCATGTGGATGGACACCAGCGCCTCGAAGGTCAGGAAGCCGCCGTCAGCACCCTGGCCGAGCGGGCGCAGGACCGAGAAGCCGGCGCTGAAGTCCATCTTCGGCCACCAGGCGCCGTTGCAGAGCGGGAAGTCGCTGCACGCAAGCACCGCGTAGTTGGTGCTGACCCAGCCGCCGAGCGTGATCTGCACGAACAGCAGGAAGGCCGCGAGCGCGAGCCACCGGCGCAGGGAAGGCGCCAGCACCACCGGCCGCGGGCTGAGGCTCACGTGCTGGGCGACCAGCAGCACCAGCAGCAGCAAGCCACCCAGGAGGTGCAACGTCACCACGGCCGGATAGAGCTTGAGCGTGACGGTGTACTTGCCGAAGAGCCCCTGGATCAGAACCCACACGAGCGTCGCCGTCGGCCACCAGGGCGAGACCGGCAGCGCGGCACCGCGCCGACGATCAAGCCAGGCTGCGACAGCCATGACCAGGATGAGCACGCCCACCGTCATCGCGAGGTAACGATGGATCATCTCGATCCAGGCCTTGGCGAAGGTGACCGGGCCACTGGGCAGGGCCGTCTCGGCCGCCCTGATCTCGCTGGCGGCGCCGATCGGGCTGGCCTGTCCATAACAGCCCGGCCAGTCGGGGCAGCCGAGGCCCGAGTCGGTGAGGCGCGTGAACGAGCCGAAGACCACGAGGTCGAAGGTGAGGAACATGGTCAGCGCCGTGAGCGCCGCCGCACGCGCCCGGGGGTCGGCACCGCGCGCGCGCAGCCACCACCACGTCAGCGGGAGCATCGCCACCACGGCGGCGAGCAGCGCCAGACGCAGCGTCGGCGCGAAGTCCACCAGGTTGGCGGCAGGAGTCATGGTGCGCGCACGGGATCAGCGGCCCGCGCGGTCCCACGAGGACGAGGCACGCAACAGGCGGTCCAGGTCGCGCCGGACACGGCCCGGGTCGGGCTCGGCCGGCATGCGCATGACCCACCGGCCGCGCGGATCGACGAGGTAGAGATGGTCCTCGATCGCACGCCCGGGCTCGGGTTCGAGCCAGCGCGCCAGGGCCTCACGCGGCACGCGCAGCAGCGTCGCCGCCGCCGGGGGCGCCTCGAGCGCGCGGCGCAGTTCCGGCTTCAGCGGTGCGGCATCCGTGATGAGCCACACCTTGTCGAGCCGGTCACGCTCCCGGCCCAGCATCTCGCGCAACTGCCGCTGCACGAACAGGCGCTTCTCGCAGGCCGCTTCACAGGCGGCTGGCCCGACGGCAACGAGCAGCCACTGCCCGTCGAGCGAGGACGGCATGACCGCCGCGCCGTCCAGCCCGGCCAACGCCACCCCGGCAGGCCAGGCCCGTGGCGGATCGAACAGCGCACCGTAGTTCGAACGGCCCTGCGGCTGGAAGACGTAGTACGCCAGGTACGAAGCCACCACCGGGGCCGCACACACGGCCAGCACGAGCAGCATGCGCAGCCGGCCGCCCGTGGTGCGGCGGCGTGCTGCCTCGCCGGGGTCGGACAAGTCCGGCGGCTGCACGGAGTGGACCGTCAAGGTCAGGGGTTGGGGTGGGTGGTCGTTCATGTTCTTCCAGCACGGCGGCGCCACGGCCGCCAGACCTGGAACCAGATCAGCAGCAGGCCCACGAGGGCGGCCAGTGCAAACCACTGCAAGGCGTAGCCGTGGTGCTTGTGCACGTCGGTTGCAGGTTCGGGCCACTGCCGCAGCAGCCCATCGCCCACGGGTTGCGCCGCCTCCTCCAGTTGCACCAGCACCCAAGGCAGCAGCTTGAGCCGCGTCTCGCGCGCATAGGCGTCGAGGTCGAGATTCTGGCGGATCGGCCCAGCCGTCTCCGGCGCCAGCTGGAACAGGCGTGACGGCGCCAGGGCGACCCGCCCGAGCACCTGCACCACGCCTTCGGGCGCCGGCGGCGCGCCGACGCGCGATCGATCGACCACATCGCGCGGCCACCAGCCACGCTGCACCAGCAGCAGGCGGCCGTCGTCCAGGGCCAGCGGCGTCAGGACATGGAAGCCGGCCCGCGCCGCCATCGGCCGGTTGTCGAGATAGATCGTGTGCAGGCCGAGCCAGCGCCCCTTCAGCACGGCCGAGCGGTGTTCGGCGGCGCGCGCCTGTTCGGCCGTGGTGGGCAGGTCCGAGGCCGACAACGGCGCCGTGCGCATCTGTTGCAGCCGTGCTTCCTGCGCGGCGGTCTTCTGCGCCGCGCGATCGAGTTGCCACAGGCCGAGCCGCACGGTCAGTGCCAGGGTCGCCAGCGCGGCGATCCACACAATGGCCTGGCGCCAGGTGCCCGGTTTCATTCGCACCTCAGGCGCACTTCAGACGCACACGCACTCCACACGGACGTCCTTCGCGCTTCGTCCACTCGTGATCCGCATCGCAAATGCATGGGGCCGGGTGGGAGAATGCCCGGCATGAAGTTCCTCATCGTGGTTGCGCTCGTCGGCATCCTGGGGGCACTGGCCAGCGCCGGTGCGTTCATGCTGCGCCGCCGCCAGCCGCCGCCCGGTGCCGAGGGCAGCGCCGAGCCTGACCGCCAGATGGCCCGCGCCCTGGCCGTGCGCGTGGCGATCTCCGTGGGCCTCTTCCTTTTCATTCTGCTCGGTTGGGCCATGGGCTGGGTGCGACCGGGGGGCCTGCCTGTCGGCGGGTGAGGTCGGCGGCGAACCGCGCCCGAGGCGGGCAAGAGGGACGGCAAGAGCCGGATGCAAGAACGAACAAGGGCGCCACGCGGCGCCCTTTGCACGGCCGGTCGCGGCGCCCGGCCGCGACCCCGGCCCTACAGCCAGTAGACCAGGAAGTACAGGCCCAGCCACACCACGTCCACGAAGTGCCAGTACCAGGCCGCACCTTCGAAGCCGAAGTGCCTTTGCGGCGTGAAGTGCCCCTTCATAAGACGCAGCGTGATGAAGGTCAGCATCAGCATGCCCACGAAGACGTGGAAGCCGTGGAAGCCGGTGAGCATGAAGAACGTGCTGCCGAAGATGCCGCTGGAGAGCTTGAGGTTCAGGTCACGGTAGGCATGCGCATACTCGTAGCCCTGCACGACCAGGAAGGTCGCACCCAGGATCACCGTGATCCACATCCACAGGATCGTCTTGCTGCGCTGGTTGGCGATCAGCGCGTGGTGCGCGATGGTCAGCGTCACGCCCGAGGTCAGCAGCAGCGCGGTGTTGATCGTAGGCAACGGCCAGGGGCCGATTACCTGGAACGGCTCCACCGTGCCGGCCGGCGACGCGGTGCCACCGCCGGTGCTCGGCCAGATCGCCTTGAAGTCGGGCCACAGCAACTGGTTGTCGAGGTCGCCCAGTGCCGGCACCGAGAACACGCGCGCCCAGTACAGGGCGCCAAAGAACGCGGCGAAGAACATCACCTCGCTGAAGATGAACCAGCTCATGCTCCAGCGATAGCTGACGTCCACGCGCTCGGAGTACTGGCCACCCTCGCTCTCGCCGATGGCGTCGCGGAACCACAGGAACAGCGTCGACAGCCAGATCAGCACGCCGAGCAGCACCGAGTAGGCACCCCAGCCCGCGCCGTTGATCCACTGGCCGGCACCCAGGATGACGAAGAACATGCCCAGCGCCACCATCGCCGGATGGCGCGAAGGCGACGGGATGAAGTAGTAGGGGGACTGTCCCGCGGGCGTGGAAGCTGCCATGGCCTTGTCTGCTTTCTTCTCTCTGTGTACTGGAAAACCGTTGCGAAACCAGTCGGCGACTTCAGCCTGCGGCCACGCCGCTGCCGATCACCCACTTCACCAACATCACGAGCGCCAGCACGAACAGCACCGCGCCGACGATGCCCGCGACCACCAGGTGCCGCGGGTTGAGTTGCTGCACGTCGCTCTCGTAGTCGACTCGCTTGCGCACGCCGAAGAACGACCAGAACACCGCCCGCACCGTCTGCAGAAGAGAAGGGGTCGGCGCGCCCTTGGCGATTTCGTTGCGGCTCATGTCCCGGCTCCCCGGAGGGTCGACGCAGGCGCCGGCGGCACCTTGCCTCCGACCTCGAAGAACGTGTAGGACAGGGTGATCGTCGTCACGTCGCGCGGCAGCTTCGGGTCGACGACGAAGACCACCGGCCACGAGCGGCTCTCGCCAGGGGCCAGCGTGTACTCGTTGAAGCAGAAGCATTCGAGCTTGTTGAAGTGCGCCGCGGCCTGCATCGGCGCGTAGCTCGGGATGGCCTGTGCCGCCATGGTCCGGTTCTGCACGTTGCGGAACTCGTACATGACGGTCGCCATCTCGCCGGGATGCACCTGCACCGATCGCATCGCGGGCTTGAAGTCCCAGGGCCCGCGGGCATTGGCATCGAACTCGATCGTGATCGTGCGCGTGCGGTCGACCTGCGAGTTGCCAGCGGTGGCGGCGGCACGCTGGCCACCGAGCCGACCTTCGAGCCAACTGCCGCTGCGCTTGTTCTGCTCCGAAAGGCTCAGCACGTTCACGCCAAGCGCGTCGCAGATGGCACGGTACAGCGGCACCAACGCGTAGCCGAAGCCGAACATCAGCAGCGTCACGACGAGCAACCGACCCAGCAGGCGCCGGTTGTCGACGAGCAGGCCCTGGGCGCGCTTCACGGCTGATCAGCCTTCGCCATTCAGTGACCGAACCACGCCATGCGCACGACGAAACCGATGGCCAGGGCAAGGGACACCGTGGCCAGAATCAGCCCCAGCCGCAGGTTGGCCTTGCGCTGCCTTTCGTCGACCACGTGCCCGCCCCGCGGCCTTCAGCCGACCACGCGCGTGGCGGTGGCGTCGAGCTTTGGCGGTGTCTCGAAGGTGTGCCACGGCGCCGGAGAAGGCACCTCCCACTCCAGGCCTTCGGCCGCTTCCCAGGGCTTCTGCGACGCCTTCTCGCCCTGGCCGCGCATCATCGGCACGACCACGAAGAGGAAGAAATAGACCTGCATCAGGCCGAAGCCGAAGGCGCCAACGCTGGCGATGGCGTTGAAGTCGGCGAACTGCAGCGGGTAGTCGGCGTAGCGGCGCGGCATGCCCGCGAGGCCGAGGAAGTGCATCGGGAAGAAGGTGATGTTGAAAAAGATCAGCGAGCCCCAGAAGTGGATCTTGCCGCGCGTCTCGGAGTACATCACGCCGGTCCACTTCGGGCCCCAGAAGTACACGCCCGCGAAGAGCGCGAACAGCGAGCCGGCCACCAGCACGTAGTGGAAGTGCGCCACAACGTAGTAGGTGTCCTGGATCTGGATGTCGATGGGCGCCATCGCGCAAATGAGGCCGGTGAAGCCGCCCATCGTGAACACGAACAGGAAGCCCACGCTCCACAGCATCGGCGTCTCGAAGGTCATCGAGCCGCGCCACATCGTCGCCAGCCAGTTGAAGATCTTCACGCCCGTGGGCACCGCGATCAGC
>JAEUPE010000291.1 GCA_016790435.1 Rubrivivax sp.
GGGACCGTCGCGAACTCCGCCGCCGGTATCGGCCCGATGGGCGGCGGCGTCGGCTCACTGGCGCTGGCAGGCTCGCCCTCGGTGCCGCCACCGCCCCCGCCGCAGCCGGCGAGCCACGGCGCGGCAGCCAGCGCCCACAGCGCGAGCCAGGCCCTGACACGTGCGCGGCTCATGCCACCACCCCACGCGCGCCGAACAGCCGCGCCAGCCCGCGCCACTGCTGGGCCCAGAAGCCTCGCCCGTAGTCGCGCCCACCGTACTCGGGCAACTGGTCGCGGATGCCCGTCGGTCCGGGCGCATCGTGCCATCGCGCCGTGCGAAAGATTGCGTCCCAGAGCGGGAACAGCACCGCGAAGTTGTGCCCGCCCAGGCTGCCCGGCCCGGCCGATTCGTGCCCCACGCCGATGCCGTGGTGCACACGGTGGAAACGCGGGCTCACGATCAGCCGCTCACCGAACGCGCCGAACGACAGCCGCACATTGGCGTGCGACAGGCTCTCCAGCAGCTGCGTCACCGCCAGCACGGCGATGAACTGCCCTGGCGCGATGCCCACGACCAGCGCCACGAGCACGAAGACGCTGTCGCGCAGCACGTCGTCGAGCAGGTGGTTGCGGTTGTCGCTCCACATCGTCATCTGCCGCTGGCTGTGGTGCACCGCATGCAGCTGCCACCACCAGTCGAATCGGTGCTGTGCGCGGTGCAGACCGTAGTCGATGAAGTCGAACAGCAAGAGGTAGAGGAAGAAGCTGACAAGCGCGACATCGGTGACGCCGGGCCACAGGCCGTCGATCGACCAGGTCGGCAGCCCGGCCACGCGCAGCGTGCCCACGAGCGAGTCCCAGAGTGGGTCGAGCGTGAAGAAGAGCGCGAGCCGGAAGAGCCCGAGCCGGTGCAGCAACGTATAGACGATGTCCACGCGCACTGCCGCGCGATCGGTCACCGGCTCCACCGGTCGCCAGCGCTCGAGGGCGCGGAAGAGCGTCAGCATCACCCCGATCTGCAGCAGCCCGACGAGCAGCCAGCCGGTCGCGCGGTAACCCTGCTCGAGGATGCCGGCAAGGCCGAGCTTGAACATCAGCGGCTGCACCACCGCCTCGAACAGCGCCTGCTGCGCGAGGTCGAACGCCTCGACCGGGTTCATCCCTGCCCTGCCCTCGCCGGCCCAGCCCTCATCCGCACTGACATCACCCGGCCTGCCTCGTCATCACTTCGGCGTCTTCGCGGCGGCCGCAAACTGCGGGTGCTCGCGCAGCGTCGAGAAGCAGAAGCCGCGCTGCTTCAGGCCCGTGATCAGCGGCTCCAGCACGGCCGGCGCCCAAGGGTCCTTGCGCGCCCAGATGCCCAGGTGCGCCAGCAGCACGTCGCCGGCACGGACGTCGCGCAGCGCCTGCGCGAGCAGCGCCGGGTTCGGAAATCGATCGCTCGGCAGCTCGTCGCCGAGGAAGCCTGCCGGCGCCCAGCCCACGTGCACCCAGCCGCAGGCGGCTGCCGCGTCGAGCAGTGCCTTGGAGGTCTTGCCGCCGGGGGCGCGGAAGATCGCCCCCATCTTCTGGCCCGTCATGGCCTCGAAGCGGCGGGCCGGCCGCTCGAGTTCGCGGCAATAGGCCGCCGCATCGAGCGTGCGCGCCTTGAAGGCCACCGGCCCGGCCGTCGGCCGCAGGCGGAACACCGTGCCGCCGTCGCCCGTGCGCTCGTCGCCGCGCCAGACGTCATGGTCCCAGGTGTGCGAGCCGAAGGCGTGGCCCTCGGCGGCGCGCGCCTTCCACCACGGTGCCCACGCGTCGTCGAGGCTGCTGCCGCCGCCCACGGTCTTCTCGTTGGCGAGGAAGAAGGTGACCTTCACCTGGTGGCGGTTCAGCACCTCGGCAATCAACGGCGCCACACCCATGTGACCGGTGTCGAAGGTGAGGTAGACCGGCTTGTCGCACGCCGCGGCCTGGGCCGACGTCACGCCGGCCCCGGCCAGCGCCGTGGCCAGCAGCAGCGCCGCGCCACGGCGGCGCATGAACGTGCCGCCCGCCCTACTGCCGTGGCGCATGGTCCAGCGTCCACACGCCGTGCGGCGAGCGGCCGACGTCGACCTGGCGCACGATCTGGCGCGACGGCACGTCGATCACCGTGAGCTTGCGTGCCCAGCGCGAGCTGAGCAGCAGCGTGCGGCCGTCGGCCATCATCTCCATGCAATCCGGGCCGCCAGGGCCGGGCAGTTCCGCCACCACCGCGAGAGCCTGCGTGTCGATGAGGCTCAGCGTGTTGGCCACGCGGTTGCTCACGAACACGTGGCGCCGGTCGCCCTTGGCGCGGAAGGCGTGTGCACCCTCGCCGGTGGCGATGCGCTTGGTGAGCACGGGCGCGGCGCCGCTCACGTCCCAGGCCTCGACGAAACGGTCTCCGGTGAGGCCGACGAGCAGCGTGCGGTCGTCGGCCGTGAGGAAGATGTCGGCCGGCGTCTTGCCCACCTTCACGGTCCAGCGCGGCTGCTGCGTGGCCAGCTCGATGGCCATCAGCTCGTCGCTGTCCTGCAGGCTCACGTAGGCGAGCTGACTCCTGCTGTCGATGGCGAGGTGGCTCGGCACCTTGCCGGCCGGAATGCGCCGCGCCAGTGCAAGTGGCGGCTCGGCGGTGGGGTTCCAGCGGTAGATGTCGACGTGGTTGAGGCGGTTCGCGGCGACGACGAACCACTTCATGTCCGGCGAGAAACGCAGGTGGTAGGGGTCGGCGATGCCGCGCAGCGTGCGCTGCACCTCACCCGTGAGCGGGTCGAAGAAGGTGAGCGTGTTGCCCGCCGCATTCGCAACGATGACGCTCTTCTCGTCCGGCGTCAGGTACAGGTGGTGCGGTTCCTTGCCGGTGGGCACGCGCTTGCGCACTTGCCAGGTGACCGGGTCGATGATGCTGACGTCGGCGTCCTGCGAGTTGAGCACGAAGATGGGCCGTGGCGGCCTCGGGGCCGCCGTCGTGGCCGCCGCGCCCGGCCCCGGTGCTGCCGTCTGCGCCCAGGCCGGCCCGGCGCCCAGGCAGGCCACCAAGCCCTGCGCCAGCAGCGCACGCCGACCCGGCCGTGTCGATCCCATCGTCATGCGTCGTCGTCCCCGCCCAGCACACCGCCCAGCAGGCCGCCGGCGGGCAGCAGCCCGCCCAGCGACGACTCCTCGCGCCGACCACCCGTCTGCGGCGCAGCGGCGAACACGCGCGAAGCCAGGCGCGAGAAAGGCAGGCTCTGCATCCATACCGTGCCCGGCCCCGTGACCTTGGCGAAGAACAGGCCCTCGCCGCCGAAGAGCGCCGTCTTGATCTTGCCCACGTACTGGATCTCGAAGTTCACGTTCTGCGTATAGGCGACGAGGCAGCCCGTATCCACCAGCAGCGTCTGCCCCGGCTGCAGCTCGCGCTTGGCGATGGTGCCGCCGGCGTGCACGAAGGCGAGGCCGTCGCCCTCGAGCTTCTGCATGATGAAGCCCTCGCCGCCGAAGAATCCGGTGGACAGCTTGCGCTGGAAGGCGATGCCCAGCGACACGCCACGCGCCGCGCACAGGAAGGCGTCGCGCTGGCAGATGAGCATGCCGCCGAGCTGGCGCAGGTCCATGGCCAGGATCTTGCCGGGGTAGGGCGCCGCGAACGCCACCCGCTGCTTCTGGCTGGCGTTGTTGGAGTAGACGGTGGTGAAGAGCGACTCGCCGGTGATGAGCCGCTTGCCGGCGCCGAGCAGCTTGCCGAAGAGGCCGCCGCCCTGGCTGCCGGCACTGCCGTCGCCGAAGACGGTGTCCATGCCGATGCCGGCGTCCATGAACATCATGCTGCCGGCCTCGCCGACCGCCGCTTCGCCGGGGTCGAGCTCGACCTCGACATACTGCATTTCGGCGCCCTTGATCTCGTAGTCCACCACGTCCATGGCCATCGTCGTATCCATCCTGCCGGGCGGGCCGGCGCGCTGATTTCGGTGCCGGGGATGGTACCCAAGCGCGCCGACGGCTCGTTGACAGGCACGGGCCCGGAGGGACAACGACGGCCGGGGCCGAGTGGAGCAACCGGGATCGGCCGGAATTGGCCGAATGAGGCGATCGCCTCGTGCGCCCGAAGGGAGCGCCCTCGCGTAGCAATGGGTTGCAATGCCTACCGGCACCTAACCCCCCTGGACCCGCTGTGGGCGCACAGTGCGCCAACAATCGCTGCCCATGCCCACCGCCTCATTGGACGCCCTGCAGGTGGCCGCCGCCACCGCGGCGGTGGCCGCTGCGTCGCTGACCGGTTTCGGGCTGCGCCACGCCCAGCAACGCGGCTGGCGCTGGTGGATGGGCGCGGTCTGGCTGGCGGCTTTCGGCACGGTGCTGGCGGCCACCGCGTCGCACCCGGTCGTGCGTTTCCTGGCCGAGGTGCTGCTGCTGCAGTGGCCGCTGACCCTGCTCATCGGCCTCAGGCGCTTCCACGCGCGCGGCGCACTGCCGCTGCATGCCAGCGTCGACTTCGGCGCGCTGCTCTTCGGCGTGCCCGCCCTGGCCTTGGCCTTCGCCGTGGCGCCGGCGCAGGCGCCGTGGGCGGCGGCGGCGGCCGGCTCTCTGGCCCTGCTCTACGCCGCGATGGTGGCCTTGCGCACGCCGGCCAGCCACGCCACGCCGCCGATGCAGGCATTGGCCGCGTCGCAGTGCCTGCTCGCCTTCGCGCCGCTGGCGGCGCTGCCGCTGCAGGCCGCGAGCGGCATCGATTCGCTCGCACTGCGCACGGCGCTTGACCCGCTGGTGCCACGCGCGGTTGCGGCGGCCCTCGGCCTCATGGTCGCCGCCTTCGTGCTGCTGACGATGGTGGGCCAGCGCACCGAGCAGCAATTGCGCGAGTCGCGCCAGCGCCTGCGCACGCTGGCCAACATGGACGCGCTGACCCAGGTGCCCAACCGGCGCCACTTCAACGACCTCGCGGTCGTGGCCCTGCGCCACGACCCGCCGGGCAGCGCCGTGCTGTTGATGTTCGACGTCGACCACTTCAAGCGCATCAATGACACGCTGGGCCACGCCGCGGGCGACCGCGCCCTCACGCTCGTGGCCGGCAGCATGCTCGAGCACCTGCGCGCCGAGGATGTGCCCGGCCGCCTGGGCGGCGACGAGTTCGCGCTGCTGCTGCGTGGCGCCGGCGTGCCGGCGGCCATGGGCGTGGCCGAGCGCATCGTGCACGCGGTGCAGCGCCGCACCGGCGAGCAGCAACTGCCGCGCCTCACGCTCAGCTTCGGTGTCGTGCAGGTGCTGGGCGAGGAGCCGCTGGACGAGGCGCTGCGCCGCGCCGACCAGGCGCTCTTCGAGGCGAAGCGGCAGGGTCGCAACTGCGCCGTGGCGGCCGAGGGCGACGAAGCGCACCCCGTCTTCAGCGAGAGCCAACGGCTGGGGCTGGCCGCCGCCTGAAACGCGCTGGTTCGGCCGCACCGCTGCGTGCCACTGCCGAGCTGTCGCGCTGTCGCGCTCCCGGACTGCCGGAGCGCTCGACCCGTTCGACGGCCGGCCACCGCTGGGCGGTGCCCGCCTCGGCCGCGCCGATAATCCCCGCCCGCCATGGCCCACGCCACCCCGCAGCTCTCGCAGTTCCTCTCCGCCGCTCTCGCGGTGGCGGCCGGCGCGATGCTTGGCGCCTGGTTGCGCTGGGGTCTGGCGGTGTGGCTGAACGGCCAGTTCCCTTCGCTGCCGCCGGGCACGCTGGTCGCGAATCTCGCCGGCGGCTATCTCATCGGGCTCGTGATCGCGCTCCTGGCGCAACAACCGACGCTGCCACCCGAGTGGCGGCTGTTCCTCGTCACAGGCTTCCTCGGTGCGCTCACCACCTTCTCCACCTTTTCGGCCGAGGTCGTCGGCCTGCTGCAGCAGGGGCGGCTCGGCTGGGCAGCGTTGACCGTGGGCACGCACGTGCTCGGCTCGCTGGCCATGACGCTGGCAGGCCTAGCGACGCCGATGCTTCTTCGGCGCTGAACGGGCAGTTGCCGGGCACCGGGCGGGCACCCCACATGGGACCGCTTTCGCCTCCAGCCGAGGGCGCCACGGCAGCCATGCGCGTGCCGTCTGGCACCGGCCGAGCCCAGTGCACGCGCGCGCGGGTGGCGCTGCGGCTGTCCTCGCGGCGCGCGGTCGGCGCGCTGCATGCGGCTCTTAGAATGCGCCGCCCCTGGAGGAACCCCCGATGACCCCGCAGCAGATCCTCGAGCAACACGGCCCGCGCGAGGCAATGGAATACGACGTGGTGGTCGTCGGCGCCGGGCCCGCCGGCCTGGCCACCGCCATCCGGTTGAAGCAGCTGAACGCCGACATCAATGTCGTCGTCATCGAGAAGGGCAGCGAGCCCGGCGCTCACATCCTGAGCGGCGCCGTGATGGACCCGAGGTCCATCACCGAGCTCTTCCCCGATTGGAAGGAACGTGGTGCACCGCTCAAGCAGCCGGTCACCGGTGACGACATCCTCTTCCTGCGCGCCGATTCCGCCTTCCGCACGCCCGACTGGCTCGTGCCGGGCATCCTGCACAACCAGGGCAACTACGTCATCAGCCTGGGCGCCGTGGTGAAGTGGCTCGGCGAGCAGGCCGAGGCGCTGGGCGTGGAGGTCTTCGCCGGCTTCACGGCCGCCGAGGTGCTCTACACCGAACAAGGCCAGGTGCGCGGCGTGGCCACCGGCAACCTGGGTATCGGCAAGGACTGCGAGCCGCATGGCGGCTTCCAGCTCGGCATGGAGCTCACGGCCAAGTACACGGTGTTCGCCGAAGGCGCGCGCGGGCACCTCGGCAAGCAGCTCATCGAGCGCTACGACCTGCTTGCCGGGCGCGACACGCAGAGCTTCTCGATCGGCGTCAAGGAACTCTGGGAGATCCCGACCGAGAAGGCCAAGCCCGGCCTCGTCGTGCACACCGCCGGCTGGCCAATGGACGAGCACACCTTCGGCGGCGGTTTCCTCTACCACCTCGAAGGCAACCGCGTCACGCTCGGCCTCGTCATCGGCCTCGACTACCAGAACCCCTGGCTGAGCCCGTTCGAGGAGATGCAGCGCTGGAAGACGCACCCCGCCATCCGCGCGCACATCGAAGGCGGCAAGCGCATCGGCTATGGCGCGCGCGCCATCAACAACGGCAGCCTGCAGAGCCTGCCGAAGCTGGTCTTCCCGGGCGGCGTGCTGGTGGGCTGCGACGCCGGCACGATGAACGCCGCGCGCATCAAGGGCAGCCACGCCGCCATCAAGACGGGCATGCTTGCCGCCGAGGCGCTGGCCGCGGCGCTGAAGGCCGGCCGCGCGCACGACGAGCTCGTGGCCTACCCGGCCGCCTTCGAGGGCAGCTGGCTGCACGAGGAACTGAACGCCACGCGCAACTTCAAGCACTGGTTCAAGCAGGGCAACACGGTCGGCTCGGTGATGACGGGCATCGAGCAATGGCTGTTGCCCAAGCTCGGCTTCAAGAGCCCGCCCTGGACCAAGCACCGCCACACGCCCGACCACGAGCGCCTGCACGCGGCCAGCCAGGTGGAGCCGATCCGCTACCCCAAGCCGGACGGCAAGCTCACCTTCGACCGCCTCTCCTCGGTGTTCATCAGCAACACCAACCACGAGGAGAACCAGCCCGCGCACCTGACGCTGAAGGACGCCGCCGTGCCGGTGGCCGTCAACCTCTCGCGCTACGCCGGGCCCGAGAGCCGCTACTGCCCGGCCGGCGTGTACGAGTACGTCAACACCGATGGCGAGGACCGCCTCGTCATCAACGCGCAGAACTGCGTGCACTGCAAGACCTGCGACATCAAGGACCCGACGCAGAACATCGTCTGGGTCACGCCCGAGGGCGGCGGCGGGCCGAACTACGCGGGCATGTGAGCGCGGCACGTCGCGCGAGGCGCTCCAGCAGCGCATTCGTCCCGGCTTGATCGGCCCGCACTCGCGAGCCGCGTTCTGAAGGAACGCCTCGGGACTGCCCGAGTGCGTTGGTTTTGGCCGGAACTTTCCGCCGGCCCATGGCGGATCTCGCACCCTGGCTACGTGTTGCTTGCTTGAGGGGAACGGTTCCCCTGCGCACCGCAACAGAGGCCGAAATGACTTGCATCCGCACGCCGCCCACCCCAGGCGCGCGGCGCCGCTTCAGCTCGTCGGCGCAACGGGCCCCCGTGGCCCGCGCGCTGGCGGCCTGCCTCGCCTGCGCGCTGGGCACAGCGCAGGGGGCCGACAGTTCGTGCGGCCCGCTGGCCAAGGCGGTGCGTGCTGGCATGGCGCAGTCGCGCATCCATGCCGTCATCGACACGCCGCTGAACGCCGCCGCGCTGAAGATGGGTGTGAAGCAAGTGCTGCTGCACAGCATCGTCATCGACAAGGTACAGCACAGCAATGCGCTCGACCCCGCGTTCCGGCGCGTGGCACTCGAAACGCCCAGCGCGCGCGACCTCGCCACCGACCTGGCTGCGTTCGAGGTCGAGGCGGGGTGCAAGGCCGAAGCCCGCGAACGCCTGGCGGGCCGCGCCACCCAGGCCTGGTCGTTCAGCATCGACCTGGGTCGCGGCGAGGCACACGTCAAGGTCTGGGTGGACACGGCCACCGGCCTGCCGGTGCGTGCGCTGAGCGACGAGCCCGACGTGGACGTCGACGTCGGCTTCACGAAACCCGGCCAGGCCGGCGCCGCGG
Organism: Rubrivivax sp.; assembly: GCA_016790435.1. Lineage (GTDB taxonomy): Bacteria > Pseudomonadota > Gammaproteobacteria > Burkholderiales > Burkholderiaceae_C > Rubrivivax. The sequence goes on from JAEUPE010000291.1 coordinate 8,626, forward strand.
GCAAGCTCGAGGTCGCTCAGAAGCCCAACGGCAAGCGCGTGATCGGCACCCACGCCTACCTGTACGGCGAAGCGGTCAGGCCGCCCGGCGCCAAGGGCGCGATCGACCCCGCCGCGCTGGCGCAGCTGCAGGCCCTGTTGAAGGGCACGCCCTGAGAGGGCTGCGCCGACGACACCCCCCCGGAGGACACGAACATGGCCCACCGCCTGATGCTGCCCGGCAAGCCGGAGGGCTTGCCGTTCATCTGGAACATCGATGCGCACGTCGGCCACCTGGCCTCGTGCCCCAATCGGCCCACCGATGTCGAGCTGATCAAGTACATGAGCATCATGCTCGAATCACTCAGCAGACCGGGCCACCCCCGACATGCCAGCGTGGCCAACGTGCGATTGGAGCTCAATGGCCAGTTCGACGTCGTGCTCGCGTACAAGATCCTCTCGTCGCAATCCGGCATGCAGTACCCCGGCAAGGTGGTCGACGGCGTCATCAGCCCGATCCGTGGACATGGCCCGCCCTGGATCTGGGCGCTGGGCCAGTGGAACTACCACCTTCACCGCAACCAGCCCTTGGTGTTTCAGAACCTGCCCGACGCGCCGGGCCTCAGTCCCGCGCTGCGAGCCGAACTGAGGCACACGGTCTAGCCGCGGCGCCCCGCCGACGCCGCGCCCACCCTCACACCCGAAGCGAACCGCCCATGGCCCATCGCCTGCTGCTGCCGAACAAGCCCCTCGGCCTGCCCTACCTGTGGAACATCGATCAGCACGTCGGCGACCAGACCCGCGAGAACCGGGCCACCGACGTCGAACTCGTCAAGCTGCTGATCAAGTCGGCGCTGGAGTTCGGCCGCGGCGGCGGCGAGGGTGATGGCTACGAGGACAACCCGCCGCTGGTGCTGAACGGCAATTTCGACCAGACGCTCGCGTTCTGGGTCTACCGGCTGCAATTCACGTTCCGCATCGAACCCAAGGACGGCGTGATCTCGCCGGTGCGGCGGCCCTCCGCGGGCATGGCGATGCTGCTGCAGTTGAACCACCAGATGCGGCTGCGCAACGGCCTGTTCTGGGCCGATCTGGCCTCGGCACCCGGCATCAGCCCCGGCCTGCGCGCCGACCTTCGGCGCAGCGTCTAGGCCTCCCTGGCGGATCTTCGCCCCGCCGCTGAGTTAGCCCTTCAGCCAGGCCCGCGGCGGCCTCCCAGCATCGGGCCTTGATGGCTCGTCGCGCCGAACTGTGCCTCGGCTATGCTGCGCCTGCGATGACGAGCGGGGGCCGCAGCGAGATGAGCGAAGTGACCGAGCTGTTGGCGTCCGCGGCCCAAGGCGATGCGCGGGCGGTGGACCGCCTGTTCCATCTGCTGTACGCCGACCTGCGGCAAATCGCGCATGCCAAGCTGCGCATGGGCCCGGGCCCCGGCCCGGTCGGCCTGGACACGACCTCGCTGGTGCACGAAAGCTACCTGCGGCTGGCGCGACTGGACCAGCTCAGCGTGAACGACCGTTCGCACTTCCTCGCCTATGCGGCCCGCGCCATGCGCTCGGTCATCGTCGACCTGGTGCGCGAAGCACGGGCCGATCGACATGGCGGGGGCGCGGCCTTGGTGACGCTGGACACCGGCGTGGCCGATTCGACGCCCGCCGGCGACGAACAGATCTTGGCCGTGCACGAGGCGCTGGCCGAACTCGCCGCGATCGACCCGCGCATGGTCCAGGTCGTGGAGATGCGCTACTTCGTCGGGTTGGAGATGGACGAGATTGCGCGTGCGTTGGGCGTGGGCAAGCGCACCGTCGAGCGCGACTGGGAGAAGGCGCGCAGCTTCCTCTATTCGGCGCTGAAGCACTGACCGCCGCGCGCCGGCATCTGGTCTCCCGGATGGCGGACCCACGTCGCCGTTTGCGTTGCAGTGGATGAACGCCTCGAAAACCCCCGCCATGCAACTGAGTGCCGCAGACTGGTCCACGGTCTTCGCCTTGCTCGACGAAGCGCTGGACCTCGACCCGTCGCGGCGCGACGCGTGGCTGGCCGTGCTTGCCCCCGAACGGCAACGCCTGCAGCCGGTGTTGCGGCAGTTGCTCGACGAACGTCGCGCGATCGAGACCGGCGACTTCCTGAACCGACTGCCGGCGCTGCCGCCGCCTGATGCGGCGCCGACCGCCGACTTCGTCGCCGGTCACCGCGTCGGCCCGTACACGCTGCTGCGCGAGCTCGGCACGGGAGGCATGGCCGCCGTGTGGCTGGCCGTGCGCGCCGATGCCGCACACCGGCGCGAGGTGGCGCTGAAGTTGCCGTACCTGGGAGCGCGTGCGCGCGTGATCGGCGAGCGTTTCGCGCGCGAGCGGCAGATCCTCTCGGCGCTGACACACCCGCACATCGCCAGCGTGCTCGATGCCGGGCTCGACGGCAACCAGCCCTGGCTGGCGATGGAATTCGTCGATGGGCTGCCGCTCGCCGCCTGGGCCGAACGGCAGCGGCTGAACGTGCCGGCACGGCTGCGCCTGTTCCTGCAGGTGCTGACGGCGGTGCAATACGCGCACGCGCAACTGGTCATCCACCGCGACATCAAGCCGAGCAACGTGCTCGTGGACGGCCATGGCCAGGTCAAGCTGCTCGACTTCGGCGTGGCCAAGCTGCTGGGCGACGACGGTGCCACGCAGGACAGCGAGCTGACCCAGCTGGGCGGCCGCGCGCTGACGCCGCAGTACGCCTCGCCCGAGCAGGTGGCGGGCCGGCCTCTGGGCACCGCCAGCGACGTGTACTCGCTGGGCGTGCTGCTGTACGAACTGCTCACCGGCCACTTGCCCTACACGCTCAAGCGCGACAGCGCCGCCGCGGTGGAGGAGGCGATCCTGTCCGCCCAGGTGCAAAGGCCCAGCCAGGCGGCGGCCGATGCGCGCACGGCGCGCAGCCTGCGCGGCGACGTCGATACCTTGGTGATGAAGGCGCTGCAGGCGCGGCCCGAGATGCGCTATGCGTCGGCTGCGGCACTGGCCGAGGACATCGAGCGCCATCTGCACTCGCAACCCATCCTGGCACGACCCGACAGCCTGGCCTATCGGCTGCGCAAGCTGTGGGGCCGGCGCAGACTCGCCCTGAGCGCCGGGTTGATGGTATGCGTGGCCGTTGCGGGCGGCACCGGCGCGGCGCTGTGGCAGGCACGCCAGGCCCGCACCGAGGCCGTTCGCACGGCGGCGGTGCAGAAGTTCCTGATCGACATCTTCAAGGCCAACTCGTCGCGCCAGAGCGACCCCGAACGCGCCCGCGCCACCACGGCGAGAGAGCTGCTCGACATCGGCGCCGAACGCATCGGCCGCGAACTGGCCGACCAGCCCGAGTTGCGCCTGACCATGCTCGACACGCTGGGCGAGCTGTACAAGAACCTCGGCCTGGAGACCAAGGCGGCGGCGCTGGCGCGCGACGCGGCGCAGGTCGCGCAGCGTGTGTGGGGCACCGACAGCGAGGAGCACCTGCTGCGCCTGGCCAACCTGGCCAATGTGCTGGCCGATGCCGTGGGCAACGCCGAGCGCCAGCGCACCGTCGAGGAGGGGCTGGCCATCGCCGCGCGCCGCCCCGACCGGCCGACGCCGGCGCGCACGCGCCTGTACCTCGAAGCGGCGTCGCTGTACCAGTCGGCAAGGCTGGACGATGCCGAGGCCTATGGCCAGCGCGCGCTGGCCGACGCCCGGGCGCTGGGCGACCCCTCGTTGCTGCGCAGAGCGTACGAGACATCCGGCGTTACCGCGCAGCTGCGGGGCGACGCCGTGCGCGCGGAAGAGCGCCTCACCGAAGCCGTGCGCCTCGGCGAGCAGGACCCGTCGGACAGCTTCGACCTGCTGCGCGCCCGCGCCCAGCTGGCCGACGCACAGGCGCGCCGGCTGCGCCTGGACGCATCGGAAGCGTCGCTGCGCGCCGCGCTGGCCTACACGCTGCGCGTCCACGGGCCGGCGCACATCAACACCCATCAGACGCGCATGCGGCTGGCCTTCACGCTGGCGCGCATGGGCCGCCTGCGCGAGGCCCTGGCCGAGCACGAGACGCTGCAGTCCGCACTCGACGCAGCCGCTACGCTGGACACCTTCACCTTCCCGCTGCATGCCTCGGGGTACTGGCAGACGCTGTACCGTTTGGGGCGCCATGCCGAGGCGGTCGCGCTGCTGCATAAGGCGATCGAGGTCCGCGACCGCACGCGGCGCGGCACCCGCGTGGCCGCCGAATTGCGCGAGTTCCTGGTGCACCCGCTCCTTGCGCTGGGTCGTACCGACGAGGCCGCCACGTGGTTGCAGCAGGCTGCGGCCATCCGCACCGCCAACGGCCTGAAGCCGGGGCAACGCGTGTGGTCGCTGCACGCGGTGGCCGCTCATGAACTGGCGCGTGCCCGCGGCGACACAGCCGCCGCTCGCGCCGCGCTCGACACGTTGGTCGCCGGTGGGGATGCCGACCCGCCAGACTCGTTGGGCTGGGTCGACGGCACGCTGCTCAGGGCCCGCTTCGACATTGATCAAGGCCAGCTCGACGCCGCCCAGGCCCGCCTGCAGCGCCTGCGCCGCCTGCTTTCCGAACGACAGCTGCTGGGCCGGCTGGTGCTGGTGGAGGGTGAGCGACTGACGCTGTGCGGCGTGATTGCCGGCCAGCGCGGCGCCGCGGGCCAGGCGGGCACTTGGCTCGAGCGGGCCCGCCAGACCTACGCCGCGGAGCTCGGTGCCGAGGCGCCGCTGGTTCGCGCCTGGGTCGCCGCGCGGGACGCGGTGCCACCGGCCGGGGCCGGCACGGCCGAGATCGACTGCGGCTGAAACCGCCCGCGCCGCGGCGGCGGGGGTCCTTCGCCTTGTGGAGAGGGGCCCGGCGCATGGCGGGTTTGCGTCGCGGCTCGCGTGTTCAGTGATGTCACCACTCGATCACGACACGGGAGTCTTCATGAACCTGCTCAATGGGGCCGCCGCACAGCGGGCCCGCACGACACCACCCGCGCCAGGCCTCGCGCGGACGCCGCGCCGGCGACGGAGCGCAACCGCCGCGGTCAGCGCCACGGTCGCGTTCCTGGCCACCACGGTCTTGATGGCCTGCGGCGGCGGTGGCAGCAGCACCGATAGGGCCGAGCCACCTCCGCCGGTGACCGCACCCGCGGCGATCACCGCCCAAGTCGATTCCGCCGCCGTGCCGCGCAGCACCGGCAGCACGCAGCGGCCACTTGCCGCCGTGGTGGGCGAAGGGGGCACGCAAGCCGACATCGTGGTCAACGAGGTGCTCGTCTCGACCGACGATGACGCGCAACTGCAGCGGTTCCTCGACGCGTACGGCGGCACGGTCGTCAAGACAGTGCGCTTCGCCGAGCTGGGCCTGAGCGAAATGCCGCCGCTGCACCAGGTGCGTCTGACGCGGCTGGACGCCGTGGACCTGTCGCGGCTGTCTGCCGACCTGGAACGCCTTGCGCCCAACCGGCAGGACAAGCTGCGCGCAAGCAGCGATGCCGCACTGCGTCTCCTGGCGCTGGCAGCGCGCGAGACGCGCAGCGGCTTCGGCGTCAGCGTCAACGCCATCCTGCAACCGCAGGGCGTCGTGGAAGGCACGTCGTACGAAGCCGCCACCGCGACACTGACGGCCGGCCAGCGTGCGCAATACGGCCGCGCCTACGACACCAACGCATTCAACTGGCCGTACATGACTGCGGGGCAGGACCAGAACATCGGCGTCGGTGACGCCTGGCGCTTCCTGGCCGCGGCCGGCCGCCTGCGGCCGAGCGTGCGGCTGCTGGTGAGGGACGGCGGCTTCAAGCGCCATGACGACCTGCCGGCCGACACCACGATGCTCAGCACGTGGGACGTGCCCAACGCCGCCAGTTGTGGCGGCAACCCCTGCCCCTGGCACGGCACCGCGGTGGCCAGCGCGGCAGCCAGCATCATCAACAACGGTGTCGGCACCGCCGGCAGCGGCGGCCCCGTGGTCAAGCTCTACCTGGGTCAGGTGTGGGGCGAGATCAACGACGTGGGTGATGTCTTCTCGCGCATGTTCGAAACGATGAAGAGCATGGTCACGGTCAGTAGCGCCATCGGCACCGTCGAGCCGCTCATCATCAGCATCAGCGCCGCCACCAACCTGCCCGCGGTGCTCGACCCGGTGATCAGCGCGCCCTGGGGCCTGCTCAGCGCCGGCCTGCGCGCCAAGGGCGTGCTGATCCTGGCCGCGGCGGGCAACGACGGCGCCAACGTCGACCGCGAGACCTGCGTGCTCGTCGCCTGCTGGGAGCCGAGCGTCACCATTCCCTGCGAACTCGGCAATGTGCTGTGCATCGGCGGCGTGAAGAGCAACAACCTCGAGCGCCACCCCGAGTCGGCCTGGGGCAGCGGCGGCTCGGTGGAGTTGTTCGCCCCTTACCTGCTGTGGACCGTGGATGCCGACAACGTGCAGTCCGGGCGCGCCATGGGTGCCAAGCTCACCGGCGGCACCAGCGTCAGCACGCCTTTCGTCGCCGGCATCGCGGCGCTGGTCTGGGCCGCCAACCCCTCGCTGAGCCCGGGCCAGGTGGAGAGCATCCTCATCGAGACGGCCAACCCGAGCCCCGACGCACAGGTGCGACGCGTCGTCAACGCCGCTGCCGCGGTCCGCCGCGCCCTCGGCCCGGGGAGGCCGCGCATCTTCGAGTGGCCGCAGACGGCGCTGTTGCGCACCTTGAACGAACCGCTGTCGGTCTCGCTGAACAATCCGGGCCTGCTGTTCAGCTACGACGCCAACATCCGCGCCTACGCCAGCGCACCCGGCCCGATGGGCCTGAGCGTCGCCTCCAGCGACGGCCGCGACACGGCGGTCGGCACCGCCGTCAAGTTCGGCGGCACCGGGGTGCGCAGCATCACGGTCACCGTCACGGACAGCAGCGGCGCCAGCGACAGCCGCAGCTTCGAGGTCGACGTGCGGCTGGCCGAAGGGCGGCTCTACGCCGCATTGGGCAGCGGCAGCACCTGGGCCGGACAGCGACTGGACGCCGCCGGGCGCGGCATGGAGCGCAGCGGCGCCGGCGCCGACACCGTGTTCAACGACACGCCCTGCAGCCGTGTGCGCTGGGAGCTGCCGCTGCGCCAGGGCCCGTTGTCCAGGCAGGCCGTGGGCACCGTGGTCACCGAGATCGACACCGAACCCGTGGCCAACGGGCAACGCCGAAGCGTCGCACGAGGCTGCCAGGCGCAGCTGGTGCTGGACCCGGGCCAGCACGAGCTCAAGGTGGCCCTGCTGGGCAGCGACGACGCCACGGTCATCGCCACGCGAACGCTGCCGGTGGACGTGGGCCCGCGCGTTGACGCGGTGGCGCCTGAACTGGGCTCGATCGCGGTCTTCGATGCACTGGGCAATGGCGTGGTCAACCCGCGTGAGCTGGTGTTCAACTCGCTGGGCTCCTTCAGCACGGCGCGCTGGCTGCGCGCGCAGTACACCGACCCCGGAAGCCAGAGCATCGAGGCGCTGCGCTTCACGGCAGAGTCGCTGGTGGGAGGGCAGCGCCTCGAGATCGCCGTCAATCCGGCCGACCAGGACCACGCCGAGGACGGCATGTTGCCTGCGGCGGATTCCGGCCTGCCGCCCTGGGCGGGCACCTGGCTGACGGCGGCCGAACCCGAGCCCAGCATGCTGGTGCTGCGGGCGAGCGTCACCGACAACGGGCTCACCGCGACGAGGCCCTACCTGGTGCGTCTGAGGCGCGCGTCGAACTTGAAGTAGCGGCGCAGGTGCCCGACGTCCGCGCCGGGCGCGACGCCACTGCGTGGTTTGCGCCGTTCGCGCGAACCGGATGTTCTGGCCGCCGGAGGCTGTCCGCTACGACGGGGACCGAGGGGCCTGCGAATCGAACTGCTGCAGCACGCCTTGCCAGGGGCCCGATTCGAGCCGCACCTCGGTGTAGCGCCCGCCCGTGTACCTGCCAATGGTCGCACGCCAGAAGGCCTGCGCCGGCAGGTTGCGCGGCATCTGGCCCACCTGCCACACACCGGGGATGGCATCGAAGAGCGCACTCGCCGCCGCCGCACCGATGCCACGGCGCCGGTACTTCTTGAGGACGAAGAACTGCTCGAGCCAGTAGGTGCCGCCGGGCACCTTGGGCCTGCGGTTCACCAGCGCCACGCCCGCGTACCGCGACTCGACCAGCACCACGTAGGCGTTGCTGTCGGGCGTGAACCAGTATTCGTCGAGCGCATAACCATACTCGCCATGGCTGTCGAGGTCCTGGTCCCACACGTCGGAGAGGTCGTGCTGGTAGAGCTCGAGCAGGCGGTAGACCGGCAGCCGCTCGTCGGCGCGGGCACTGCGGATCTCGAAGGCCGGGTCGGTCGATACGAACTGCATGCCTGGACACCCCGTTGGCGGCCGCTCGGCGAGCGCCGACCCGGACCCTATACTGATTCGAACCCCTGATTCGAACCCAGCCACTCCGGAGCCGCTCGATGGCCGAAGCCCGCCACCTCGTCCGCACCGTGGCCCCCGTGCCGCAGCGCGCCGCCGCCATCGAAGCCGCGCTCAAGTCGCATGGCCTGGTGAACGACGAAGCGATTGCGCAAAGCGTGCACAACGCCGAGGACGTGTGGCTGCCCGAACGCGGCGCACGCGTGGTGGCGCGGGCCTGGGTAGACGAGGCCTTCCGCCAGCGCCTGCGGGCCAACGGGCGCGACGCGGTGCGCGAGCTGGGCATCGAGCTGCCCAAGCACCACCGCCACCTGGTGGCGCTGGAGAACACGGCCACGGTGCACAACGTCATCTGCTGCACGTTGTGCTCGTGCACGGCATTCACCGTGATCGGCCTGCCGCCCGACTGGTACAAGGACCTCGAGTACCGTTCGCGCATCGTGCGCGAGTCGCGCACCGTGCTGCGCGAGATGGGGCTCGAGCTGCCGCCCGAGATGGAGGTGCGCGTGTGGGACACCACCGCTGACACGCGCTACATGGTGATCCCCGAGCGCCCGGCGCACACGGCCGGCTGGAGCGAGGAACAGCTCGCCGCCATCGTCACCAAGGACGCCATGATCGGCGTCGCGCGCCTCTAGCCACGCCGGCAGGCACGCAACGAAAGCAGGGCCAGAAGCCACCAGTTCCGGGAGGACCAGCAATGGACGGCGTGCACGATCTCGGCGGCAAGCAGGGCTTCGGCCCGGTGCAGCACAGTCCCGATGCAGCGGTCTTCCACGAGGCGTGGGAGAAGCGCGTCAACGCGCTCTACGGCCTGATGGTGGCCCGCGGCGTGTTCAACATGGACGAGTACCGCCACGCCATCGAGCGCATGGAGCCGCGGCACTACATGAATGCCGGCTACTACGAGCGCACGCTCACGAGCCTGGCCACGCTGTGCGTTGAAAAAGGCGTGCTCACCCGCGAGGAGCTGGAGTCGCTCGCCGGGGGTGCCTTCCCGCTGGCCCTGCCGCTCGGCTCGGGCCGGGGCAACGTGCCCACGCGCCGCACGTGGCAGCCGGGCACGAGCGTGCGGGTCCGCACCGATCATGTCGGCGGACATGTGCGCATGCCCGGCTACATCCGCGGCAAGGTGGGCGTGGTGGTGGCCGAGTCGCCGCGCTATCCGTTCCCCGACGCGCACGCGCACGGCGTGCAGGCCGAAGACGAGCCCACCTACGACGTGCGCTTCGCCAGCCGCGAACTCTGGCCCGAAGCCGCCGACGAGGCCTGGGTGCACGTGGGCGTGTTCCAGAGCTACCTGGAACCTGCGCCCTGAGACCCGCGCGCCGAGTCGCGCGCCAAGCGGGCCCGAATGAGACCGATCGCGGGATCGGTCCCGAACCCGTGCCCGAGCCCCGTCAGCCCGCCAGCGGGCTGCGAATCAGGTGGTCGAAGGCCGACAGCGCCGCCTTCGAGCCCTCGCCGCTGGCGATGATGATCTGCTTGTAGGGCACGGTCGTCGCATCACCGGCGGCGAACACACCGGGCAGGCTGGTGCCGCCCTTCTCGTCGATCAGGATCTCGCCGTACTTCGAGAGCTCCACCGTGCCGCGCAGCCACTCGGTGTTGGGCACGAGGCCGATCTGCACGAACACGCCGGCCAGTGGCACGCGGTGCGCCTCGCCGGTGGCGCGGTCCTTGTAGACGAGGCCGGTGACCTTGCTGCCGTCGCCGGTGATCTCGGTGGTCTGCGCGCTCGTGTGCACGTCCACGTTCGGCAGGCTCTTCAGCTTGTTGACGAGCACGGCATCGGCCTTGAGCTGATCGGCGAACTCGACGAGCGTCACGTGCTCGACGATGCCAGCGAGGTCGATGGCCGCCTCCACGCCCGAGTTGCCGCCGCCGATGACAGCGACGCGCTTGCCCTTGAAGAGCGGGCCGTCGCAGTGCGGGCAGTAGGCCACGCCCTTGTTCTTGTACTCCTGCTCGCCGGGCACGTTCACGTTGCGCCAGCGCGCGCCCGTGGCCAGCACCACCGAGCGGCTCTTCAGCGCCGCGCCGTTGGCCAGCTTCACCGTGATGGCGCCGCCGGGCTGCTCGGCGGGCTCGATGCCCGCCACCCGCTGCTGGTTCATCACGTCCACGCCGTAGCCGCGCACCTGCGTCTCCAGCGCGGCGGCGAACTTCGGGCCGGTGGTCTCCTGCACGGAGATGAAGTTCTCGATGCCCAGCGTGTCCAGCGTCTGCCCGCCGAAGCGCTCGGCCACGACGCCGGTGCGGATGCCCTTGCGCGCGGCATACACGGCCGCCGCGGCACCCGCGGGGCCGCCGCCGACGATGAGCATGTCGAACGGCGCCTTGGCACCCAGCTTCGCTGCATCACGCGCGGCGGCGCCGGTGTCGATCTTGGCCAGGATGTCGGCCAGCTCCACGCGACCCGAGGTGAACGGCCGCCCGTTCAGGAACACCATCGGCACGGCCATGATCTGGCGTGCGTCGACTTCCGCCTGGAAGAGGCCGCCGTCGATGGCCACGTGGCGGATGCGCGGGTTGAGCACGGCCATCAGGTTGAGCGCCTGCACCACGTCCGGGCAGTTGTGGCAGGTGAGCGACATGTAGGTCTCGAAGACCAGGTCGCCCGACTCAGGCACCAGAGTCCGGATCTGCTCGATGGCATCTGCCTCCACCTTGGGCGGGTGGCCGCCGGCCTGCAGCAGCGCCAGCACGAGCGAGGTGAACTCGTGGCCCATCGGGATGGCGGCGAAGCGCACGCCCATGTCGTGCCCGACGCGGCTGATGGAGAACGACGGGCGGCGCGCGTCGGCGCCGTCGAAGCGCGCGGTGATCTTGTCGCTGAGGCCGGCGATCTCCTCGAGCAATTCGCGCATCTCGGCCGAAGCCGGCCGGTCATCGAGCGACGCCACCAGCTCCACGGGCTGGCTCACGCGCTCGAGGTAGGCCTTGAGCTGGCCCTGGAGGGTGGCGTCCAACATGACAGTCTTCCTTTGCAGTCGTTCAGATCTTGCCGACGAGGTCGAGCGAGGGCTTCAGCGTGGCCGCGCCTTCCTGCCACTTGGCCGGGCACACCTGGCCGGGGTTCTTGGCCACGTACTGCGCTGCCTGCAGCTTGCGCAGCGTTTCCTTCACGTCACGCGCGATGGCGTTGTCGTGCACCTCGGCCGTCTTGATCACACCCTCGGGGTTGATGACGAAGGTGCCGCGCAGCGCCAGGCCCTCTTCCTCGATGTGGACGCCGAACATGCGCGTCAGCGTGTGCGTCGGGTCGCCGACGAGCGGGAACCTGGCCTTGCCGACGGCGGGGCTCGTCTCATGCCACACCTTGTGCGAGAAGTGCGTGTCGGTGGTGACGATGTAGACCTCGGCGCCCATGTCCTTGAACTTGGCGTAGTTGTCGGCGGCGTCTTCCACTTCGGTGGGGCAGTTGAAGGTGAAGGCGGCGGGCATGAAGATCATGACCGACCACTTGCCCTTCATCGTCTGGTCGGAGACCTCGACGAACTTGCCGTTGTGGAAGGCCTGGGTCTTGAACGGCTGCACTTGGGTGTTGATGAGGGACATGCGGAACTCCGTCGTTGGTTTGGAAGTGGTGTGGATCGGGAATCGACAGGACGGAGTATTGGTGCGCCGCCGCATTGCGTGGGTTGATTGCATTGATCTAATCGATGCGTCATATCTATGACCCTTGCCAAGCCGGCCGGCCGCGATCGGTGGCGCGATGAAGGCCCGACTACCTGCGCGACGCGCGACAGGCTGGCGCCTCGATACCCGGCGGCGCCGCCCCGAGGCGGGCCCCCTTCCGGCTTGCGTGGCGCCGGGCCTGGACGACGCCCGGGCTACGCCGCTCCGACCTGGCGCTTCACCTGGGCGACGACACGAGCCATGACGCCGGTGGCGACGCCGGCCGCGGCGGCCGCCAGCAGCGGCACCGCTGCTTGCCACTCGTCAAGCAGCGCGAGCGTCGCCGCGCTGGTGGCGCACAGCGCCAGGGCCAGCGCCCAGGCGGCGCGCCACGCCCAGCAGATCGGCCCGGTGGCCGCGGACACCGAGCAGGCGAGCAGCCATGCAAGCACAGCGAGGGCGGTCGGGTCCGGCGCGAGCCCGAACACCTCCGCCTGCATCAGCGGGCGGCCGGCCATCGGCGCAAGCAGCGGGTACGCCATCAGGGCCAGCAGCCCCAGCGCCACGGCCACGCGCCTCGCGAGCGGGTGCGACGCCGGCCGCACCTGGCCGCTCGCCGCCAGCATGGCGAGCAGCAAGGCGAGCGCGGCCCACATCCACGCCAGGCCCTGCGCCGCCCAGTTGATGGCGGCATAACGCTCGAAGACGAAGGCCCCGCCAACGAAGGCCGCCAGGGCCGCGAGGCTGGCCGCCGCCCACCGCCACGCGATCGCGCCACCACCGCTGCGCCCCCGCCACGCCAGCATCACCAGCCCGATGAGCCCGAGCAGGGGCATCGCCAGGGGCAACGGCCACCACGCCTCGTTGTGCAGCTCGAACAGCCGCCAGTAGGTGCGCGGCGCGAACATCAGGAAGTCGCTCGGCCGGTAGGTGCCGAGGTCGCGCAGCCACTCGAGCCAGCGCTCGAAGGACCCGTCGCTCATCGAGGCGGCGTCGCTCGCACGGCCGTCATGCGCCGGTCACGCGGCCCGGCTCAAGCCAGCGCCGCCACGTCGGCTGCAATGCGCGCGCGCAGGGCCGCATCCGGCATCGGCCCGCGCGCGGCGTGGAGGTTCTGCACGACGTGCGCCACCTGGCTGGTGGCGGGAATCGCGCAGGTCACCGCCGGGTGGGAGACGATGAACTTCAGCACCGCCTGCGCCCAGCCGTCGCAGCCGATCTCCGCCGCCCAGCCCGGCAGCTTGTGCCGCTGCAGCGCGCGCAGCAGCTCGCCCTCGCGGAAGGGCCGGTTGACGAGCACGGCGATGCGCCGCTCGGCAGCCAGCGGCAGCAGCCGCTGCTCGACCTCGCGGTCGACCGGGTTGTAGGTGAACTGCACGAAGTCGATCGGCTGTGTCTTCATCACGCGCTCGATCTCGGCGTGCCGTCGCCCCTCGCTGGTAGTGATGCCCACGTAGCGCAGGTGCCCCTGCGCCTTCATCGCCAGCAGGCGCGGCAGGTGCGTCTCCCACGAGAGCAGGTTGTGCACCTGCATGAGGTCGAAGCGCGGCACGCCCCAGTGGGCACGCGAGGCTTCCATCTGCGCGGGTCCGCTCGCACCGTCGCCGATCCACACCTTCTCGGCCGAGAAGAGCGCCGACGGGTGGCCGAGCCGGGCGAGCGCATGGCCGATCACCGGCTGCGAGCTGCCGTACATCGGCGAGCTGTCGATCAGGCGTCCACCGTTGGCGAAGAACGCTCGCACGACCTCGGCACACGCATCGCGGGCGCGGGTGTCGTTGCCGACATTGAAGGTGATCCAAGTGCCGAGGCCGACGAGCGGGATCGCCTCGCCGCTCGACGGGATTCGGCGCACGAGCGGCGCGGCCGGGCCCGACGCGCCGGAACCAGCGGCCGAAGCTGCGGCGGAGGTCGCCGCCGGCGAAGCCGCCGTCGCGGCGCCGACGTGCGAACCGAGCGTCGCCAGCGCAGCCAACGAGGCTTGCCGCGCCAGCCACTGCCGGCGTGTCGGGCCGGGCATCGACACGGGCCCCATGTCGCTCACGCGGCGGCGGCGGCGAGGTTCAGCCGCTCAGGCGCCGCTCGAGAAACTCGAGCCGGTCCTGACCCCAGAAGATCTCGCCGTCGACGACGTAGCTCGGTGCCCCGAAGACCCCGGCGGCGATGGCGCGCTGCGTGTTGGCCTCGTAACGCGCGGCCACCTCGGGCGCTTCGGACTCGGCCAGCAGCGCCGCGGCGAGTGCGTTCTCGGCCAGCAGCGCGGCGAGCGTCTCGCGTTCGGCCAGGTGGCGCTCCTCGGCCCACACGGCGCGCATCATCGCGCCGGCCAGCGTCAGCGCCGCCGGCGGGCCGGCGGCGGCCTGCGTGGCGATGATGAGCCGCGCGGCAGGGGCGGCATCGACCGGGAAGTGCTTGGGTTGCACATTGAGCGGCACCTTCAGCCAATCGCTGAAGCGCTGGAGCTCGACGAGGCGATAGGCCTGCCGCTGCGGTGCCCGCTTGGCCAGCGGCAGCCCGCCGGAGATGGGGAAGATGGCGCCATAGTCCACCGGCAGCAGCTCGACACGCGCATTGGCCGCCTTGGCGATGGCACGAAAGCGCTCGTGCCCGAGGTAGGTCCAGGGCGAGACAGGGGTGAAGTAGTACTGGATGTCCATGGAGTCCGAGCGTCAGGTCTTTGAGGGGTGGGCAGGAAGGTCGCACGGGAGGCCTGCGGCGGCCTCCGCAGGCAACGGCGAGAGTCTCACAGCACCCGCCCCTGCACGGCGACGCAGGCATTGCGCCAGATGTCGTCGGGGCTGATGTAGTTGTCGGGCCGCGTGAACCTCACCCCCGCGGCCCGGAAGCACTCGTCGACGAGCTCGGAGCAGATGAACTTGCGGTCGCGAGTGCGACGGCCCTTGCGGAAGAGGATGCGCATCGCGATGCGGATGATCTCCCAGTTGTCGTAGGGCCGGGTCAGCAGGTCCATGCCGAAGCTCAACGCGCGCTGCGCCTGCTCGGGCTGCAGGCCCGGCTCGAGGCGGCCGATGACGATCTGCCCGCGGTAGGGCCGCCGGCGGCCGTGGTAGTCGCGCAGGTACTTCGACAGCGGCACGAGGCGCACGCCGATGCCCGTCTCGCTCTCGAGAATGAAGACGCGGCCGAGCGTCTCGTCGCGGTAGATGATGCCGACATGGCTCCACACCGAGCCGGT
>JAEUPE010000050.1 GCA_016790435.1 Rubrivivax sp.
AAGGCGAAACTGGGGTGGAGCCCGAAGACGACGCTGGCCGAGTTGGTGGCGGAGATGGTGAAGGCCGACTACGAGGCCGCGCGCCGCGACAGCCTGGTCAAGCTCGCAGGCTTCAAGGCCTACGACTACAACGAGTAGGGCAGCGCCCATGACGCACATGAACCCCGACTCGCGCATCTATGTCGCCGGCCACCGCGGACTCGTCGGCTCGGCCATCGTTCGGCGCCTGCGCGGGCTTGGCTACCGCCACATCCTGCAGCGCACGCATGCCGAGCTCGACCTCACCGACGCGGCAGCGGTGAACGCGTTCTTCGAGAGCGAGAAGCCCGAATTTGTCTTCCTCGCTGCGGCGAAGGTGGGTGGCATCGTCGCCAACAACACCTACCCGGCCGAGTTCATCCGCGACAACCTGGCCATCCAGACGAACGTCATCCATGCCTGCTGGAAGGCGGGCGTGAACCGCCTGTTGTTCCTCGGCTCGAGTTGCATCTACCCCCGGATGGCACCGCAGCCGATGCCCGAGAACTGCCTGCTCACCGGGCCTCTCGAGGCGACCAACCGGCCCTACGCGCTGGCCAAGATCGCCGGCATCGAGATGTGCTGGAGCTACAACCGCCAGTACGGCACGCGCTACCTGGCCGCCATGCCCACCAACCTCTACGGGCCTGGCGACAACTACCACCTGCAGAACAGCCACGTCATCCCGGCGCTGCTGCGCAAGTTCCACGAGGCGCGGCAGCGCGGCGAGTCGAGCGTCACGGTGTGGGGCAGTGGCACGCCGCGACGCGAGTTCCTGTACAGCGACGACATGGCCGATGCCTGTGTGCACCTGATGAACTTGAGCGACGAGCGTTTCACCGGCCTGCTCGGGTCCGACGAGTCGGTCAGTGGCCGCTTCGAGCCACCACTCGTGAACATCGGTGTCGGCGAGGACGTGACGATCGCCGAACTCGCCCAACTCGTGCGCGAAGTCACCGGGTTCCCGGGCGAAATCGCCTTCGATCGCAGCAAGCCCGACGGCACGCCCAGAAAATTGATGGATGTGCGGTTGCTCGCGAGCGCTGGCTGGAAGGCCAGCACGCCGCTGCGCCGCGGCCTGCAACAGGCATACGCCGAGTTCGTCGCTTCGCAGTCCTGACCCGGGTCAGGACGTGCGCCGGCGGCCGGCGGTGCCCCTGGCAGGCGATGGCTGCAGTTTTCCTGGGAGTTGACGTCCATGTTTTGCGATGCGCGTCGCGTCGACGACGCGATGGTGGCCCGCTCGACCGTGTGCATCATCGGCGGCGGCGCTGCCGGGCTGACGATGGCACTGGAGTTCGAGCGGCAAGGGATCGATACCATCGTTCTCGAGAGTGGCGGCTTCTCGCCCGACCCGCACACGATGGACCTCTATCGGGGTGAGAACGTCGGCATCCCCTATCACTTCGCCGACAACTATCGCAGCCGTTTCCTGGGTGGATGCAGCAACTGCTGGGGCGGCTGGTGCCGGCCGCTGGACGAGCACGACTTCGAGCGGCGCGACTGGGTCCCGCACAGTGGCTGGCCTTTCGGACTCGCCGAGCTGAAGCCCTACTACGACCGCACGCACCAGGTCCTGAAGCTGGGCCCGTTGAACTACGACATTGCCGACTGGGTGCGGGCGATTGGCCGGCACGACGTCCGTCGCATGCCCTTGCCCAGCGGCGAGGTGCAGGACAGCATGTCGCAGTTCAGCCTGCCGATGCGCTTCGGCAAGTATTACCGTCGCCAGCTGAAGGCGGCGCAGCACGTGCGCGTGTTCCTGCATGCGAACGTGGTCGACATCGAGTGCGAGCCGGGCGGCCAGGTCGTCAAGCGCGTGCACGTGCGCGCCCTCACCGGCAAGCGCATGGTCGTCGAGGCGAAGCAGTTCGTCCTGGCTTGCGGCGGCATCGAGAACGCCCGCATGCTGCTCGCTTTCAACAAGCAGCACGAGAACGGACTCGGCAACGCGAACGACCTCGTCGGGCGCTACTTCATGGACCACCCGAGGCTGTTGTCGGGCAGGCTGACGCTGAAGGAGGCGTGGCGCCGCAACAAGCTCTACGACACCATGTACCACTACCTCAACCGCGACGTGAGGGCCTTCGGCACCCACATGGCCGCGCAGTTGACGGTGTCGCACGAGGTGCAGCAGCGCGAGCAGATGCTGAACGGGCGCGTCTGGTTCGCCTCCATCTTCCCGGGCGAGGGCACCGCGGCGGCCGAGGCGCTCGTGCGCATGAAGTTCCGGCTGCACGGCAAGGTCGATCCGGTGCACAGCTTCCTGGGCGACCTGGCCACCATCTCGCGCGAACCGCTGAATGCGATGAACTTCATTGCCGCACGGCAGCTGCGGCCGGTCGGGTTCCTCAAGGAGATGCACTTCCAGATGATCACGCAGGCGCGCCTGCAGATGATCTGCGAGCCCCTGCCTGACCCGCAAAGTCGTGTCATGCTGGCCGACTCGCGCGATGCACTGGGCATGCCGCGAGTGAGGGTCCAATGGCACCTCGGCGACCAGGTGAAGCACACCTTCGATCGCACGCTCGCGATCGTGGCCAAGGAGATCGGCGGTGCCGGTATCGCCGACGTGGAGCTCGATGCGCCTCTCGTCGGGCGCGAGTGGCCGCAGGACCTCGAGGGCACCTGGCACCACATGGGCACGACGCGCATGCACGACTCGCCGTCGCAGGGTGTCGTGGACCGCGACTGCCGCATCCATGGCATGTCCAACATGTACGTGGCCGGCAGCTCCGTGTTCCCGACTGCGGGCGCCAACTTCCCCACCATCACGCTGGTCGCGCTGGCGCTTCGACTCGCCGATCACCTCGGTGCCCAGGTCTCGCGGCCTGACGCGCGCGTGAGCGCTGGCGCGGGTGACGTCGCGGCCCGATCGGCCGAGGTGGCTGGGGCTTGAGAACGATGCACCGGATGGCCCGCCGGCCGGCTGCGCGGCGCGGCCTCTTCCCGTCCTGACCCGACCCGAGCGACACATGCGCATCGCACTGGTGGGGCCGTTCAGCGGCGCGACGCTCGCGTCGGCGTTCTCGTTTCCCGAGGGCGGCGCGCCGTTGCCGCCAGGCTACCCGGGCGCCCCGCTGATGACCACCCTGGCGAAAGCCCTGGTCGAGCGCGGGCACGAGGTGGCGGCCATCTCCACCTGCTACACGACGCCGGTGGCCGAGCTGGAGCCCTTCCGGCACTGGGCCGCCCGGGGCATCGACGTCTACTTCTGCCCGCAGCGACCGCGGTCGTTTCGTGGCACGGACGGGCGGCGAGGGCGGGCGGTGGACTTCTTCCGCTTCGAGCGCGACAGCCTCCGTGCCGCGATCGATCACTTCGCACCGAAGTTTGTCCACGCCCACTGGACCTACGAGTTCGTCTGGGCTGCGCTCGACAGCGGCGTGCCCATGTTGGCCACCGCGCACGACTCGCCTGGCAAGGTGCTGCGCTACATGCCCAACCTGTATCGGCTGGTCCGATATCTGATGGCGCGGCGCGTCATCGGCCGTTGCATGCACCTCACGGCAGTCTCGCCCGACCTGGAGCGGGACATTCGTGCATGGGCTCCGGCACCGATCACCGTCGTCGCCAACCCCATCGCCAGGCAGATCCTCGATGCGCCGGGCTGTGTGCCACAGGCCTTCCAGAGCCGCACCCTCGTCATGGTGCTCAACGGCTGGGTCGACCTGAAGAACGGCGCCACGGCGCTGCAGGCTTTCCAGCTGGCACGCCGCATCGACCCAGGCCTGAAGCTGGTCTGCTTCGGCGCCGACTTCCAGGTCGGCGGTCCGGCGCAGCAATGGGCCGAGTCCAAGGGGCTGACCGAAGGGGTCGAGTTCCGCGGGCCGACGCCGCACCACGCCATCCTCGAGCAGTTGCGCGCCAGCATGGCGCTGCTCCACCCCTCGCGGCTGGAGGCCTGCAGCATGTCGATCGGCGAGGCCATGAGCGTGGGCCTGCCCGCCATCGCCGGGCGGCGCACGGGTGGGGTGTCGTGGCAGCTGGACGAAGGGCGCGCCGGCGTGCTCGTCGAGATCGACGACCCCAAGGCCATGGCCGACGCAGTGGTTGCGCTGGGTCGTGACCCTGCGCGCTGGCTGGACCTGTCGGCCGCGGCGCGCCTGCGGGCGAAGCAGCTCTTCGCCCTTGATGCCCTTGTTGATCGGTACTGTTCGCTCTATCGCCAGGTGTTGCAGGAGGCACAGGTGACACGTGCCCCGGCGCTGGCGTCCTGAACCGAGCCGTCGAGCGCCTTACCGAGTCCCCGGAGTGATTGTCTTGAGCCAACACGAAGCTGATTCCATCCTGGGCCTGCCCATCAGCCGGCAGCGCCCCGCCGAGGTGCTCAAGGCGATTGAGCAGGCGATCGCGCGGCGCGATGTCGGCCGCTACATCTCCATCACCAACACCGAGTCGATGTACCACGGCCTGCGCGACGAGAAGCACGGCGCGCACATCCGCAACGCCGACTTCTCGCTGTGCGACGGCGTCGGCGTCATCGCCGCCGGTTATGCCTGGGGCCACCGCATCGAGCGCTACAACGGGCCGGTGCTGCAACTCGACGCCTCCGACTACGGCCAGAGCCGCCAGTGGCGCCACTTCTTCTACGGCGGCAAGGAAGGCGTGGCCGACGAGATGGCGCGGCGCCTGAAGGAGCGCTACCCGGGGCTCGTGGTCTGCGGCACGCACTGCCCGCCGTTCCGCGAGCTGTCGGCCGAAGAGGACCAGCAGGTCGTCGACATGATCAACGAAACGAAGCCCGACATCGTCTGGGTCGGCCTCGGGCTCGTGAAGCAGGAGCGCTGGATCCAGCAGCACCTGCATCGCGTGAAGGCGCCGTGGATGGTGGGCGTGGGCGCCGCCTTCGACTACCACGCGGGCACCGTGCCCTGGGCGCCGCCGCTGCTGCGCGCCCTCGGCCTCGAGTGGGTGTTTCGCCTGATCATCCAGCCCAAGCTGCGCGCCAAGCGCTACTGGTGGTCGCTCGTGTTCGTGCTCGAGTCGACGTGGCACGGACTGACCCGGCTGCAATTCCTGCGCAAGCGCACCGCGTGACCGGCGCGCTGCACGGCGAACATATTCTGGAACCTTTGGAGATCGCGTGATCCGCATTGGCATGATCGGTCTGGGCAAGATGGGGCTGTCCCATCTCGCCATCGTCAGATCGCACCCGCAGGTGAACCTGGTCGCCGCGTGCGACAGCAACGCCTATCTCACCGACGTGCTGGGCAAGCACACCGGCCTCAAGTGCTACGCCGACCTCGACAAGATGCTCGAGAGCGAGCAGCTGGACGCCGTGGTCGTGTCCACGCCGTCCAAGTTGCATGCCGGCATGGTGCAGAAGGCGCTGGAGCACGGTCTGCACGTCTTCTGCGAGAAGCCCTTCGTGCTCGACGTTCGCGACGGCGAGCGCCTCATCGCGATGGCCGAGGAGAAGAAGCTCGTCACGCAGGTCGGCTATCACTATCGCTTCGTCGGTGCCTTCCAGGAGGCGGCCAAGGTCGTGGCGAGCGGCGCGCTCGGCGAGATCCACCACGTGCGCGCCGAGGCCTACGGCCCCGTGGTGCTGCGGCCGAAGGGCGGCACCTGGCGCACGGCCAAGAACGAGGGTGGCGGCGCGCTCTACGACTATGCCTGCCACGCCATCGACACGGTCGGCATGGTGTTCGGCGTGCCCAAGTCGGTGGGTGGCGTCGTCGTGAACCGGCTCTTCTCGCGCGACGTCGAGGACGAGATCTACTGCACCATGCACTTCGGCAACGGCGCCAGCGGCCAGTTGGCCGTGAATTGGAGCGACGAGAGCTACCGCAAGATGTCGACGCGCCTCACGGTGTGGGGCAAGAACGGCCGCCTCAACGCCGACCGCCAGGAGTGCCAGGTCTTCCTGCGCGAGCCGCACCCGGCGCGGCCCGACCTCACCAAGGGCTGGTCGGTCCGCTACACCACCGACCTCACCGAGGAGGTCTGGTTCTATCTGCGCGGCGAGGAGTACTCGGCGCAGATCGACCACTTCGTCAAGTGCGTTGCCGAGCGGCGCGCCGACGGGATCAACAACTTCCGCTCCGCGCTCGACACCGACCGCGTCGTGGCGATGATCCGCGCCGCCGAGGGTGGCGAGACGACGGGGCATGGCCCGGGCAACGGCCTGCCGGCCGGCCCGGTGCGCGTGCCGACTCGGCCGGGGCTGTGGGACCGCCTGTTCGGTCGCGAGACCGTGGCCCGAGTGGCTGGAACCGGAGCGCGCTGAGATGGACACCCGTACCCAAACCACCATGGACCGCGTGCTCTTCGGCGACAACCAGTTCTTCGGCGTGAACCACATGTCGGAGGAGAAGGCGCGTGCGCAGTCGATGCGCTTCCAGGACCTGCAGGCCGTGCTCGAGACGCTCGACGCGGCTTACCAGGAGGGCATCCGCACCTTCATGTGCACCACGCACGACCGCGTCGCCGAGGTCTGCGACCACTTCCGCGCGAACAAGGAGCGGTACCCCGACTACCGCTTCTATCCGTGCATGCCTTACGCGCACAAGTACGCCAATGCCGTTACCGAGCACGGCATGATCGACGCGCTGCGCATGTTCCTGCCCGACGACGGCGCGCTGGGCGCGATGGTGAAGGGGGGCGTGGCCCTGGCGAACAAGGACATCCGCGCGATCATGCAGTTGCTGATCGACGCCGAGATGAAGATGTTCCACGGCCTCTCGACGCCGGTCATCTTCATCCAGAACGTCATCACCGACCTGCTGCTGGGGGTGGGCATGAACGACGCGCTCAAGTACTTTGCCGACCACGTGCGCGACAAGTACGGCGCCGAGCCGGGCTTCATCACGATGAACATGCCCAAGCTGCTCGACGTCCTGGACGATCTGAAGATCGACAACCCGATCGTCTGCGCCAACATCAACAAGATCGGCTTCCGCATGTGCGGCGGCATCGAGCTGTACGAGAAGACGATCGCCACGCGCCGCTTCCGGCCGGTGGCGATGTCGGTGCTCGCCTCCGGCGCGCTGTCGCCGAAGGATGCGATCGACTACGTCTGCAGGCAGCCGAAGATCGAGTCCATCGTCTTCGGGGCCTCGAGCCGCGGCAACATCCGGCAGACGAAGACGTTGATCGACCAGTTGACGGTCGCTGCCTGACGGCGGCCCGCCGGCCCGGCTCGGCCGGCAGCCGCCGCAATCAGCTTGCGGCCGAGCTTCGCATCAAGGCCGCGTCGTCACTTCCCAGCGCCCGGTCTCGGTGGTGACCACCTTCAGGATGGTCTTGCCGGCGAGGTCGGCCACGGCTTCCAGGTCGGCCTTGGCCCAGGCGTTCCTGAACGGCTGGCCAAGATTGGTTTCGTCCTTGCCGTAGCTGCCCAGCATGAAGAAACAGGTCTGCTGCACGCCGTTCACCAGCGACGCGACGGCATAGTTGTAGATCGTGCCCTCGCGCACGGTGCCGGGCTTGAAGCCCTTCTCCGAGTCGATCATCGGGCCGAGGCCCAGCTCGGCCAGCCCTTCGCGGAACTCGACCAAGCCCGACCACACCGTGTCGCGGCCCATCCGCTTGCCCACGTGCTCGGGCATGAGGTGATACAGGTGCAGCGGGAAGGCGTCGAACTCCTTGGCGCGCGGGTACCGGCGCAGCCAGTCCAGCATGGTCGGGATGTTCTCGCCGAAGCCGGGGATCGAAGGCGCCCAGACCTTGCCCTTCCACCCGCTCTTGCGGCGCCAGTCGAGCGTCCAGTCGGCCAGCGTGGCGAGTTCCTCGGCCGTGCCGATGAAGAAGCTGTGCTCGCGGCCGATCTTGGGCGTGAACACCTCATTCGCCACCTCGATGGCGTCCACCTCCGGATAGCGCCGGGTGACCGCCTCGAGCCAACGCTCGAGCATCGCCCTGTCCTTGGGCAACTGCATGCGCCAGCCCGCGTAGTCGTGCGACGTGCGGATCGCGAACTCGGGCGGGTTGTACAGGTTGAGCGTGAGGTGCCTCACGCCGGTGCGGCGCAGCTTGGTCAGCGCAGCGTCCCAGTGCTTCCAGTCGAACACGCCCGGCGCGGTCTCGGTGGTCTTCCACTCCAGGCCGTTCATCCCGTACAGGCGAACGCGATGGCCGCGCACCGAGAACGACGGGTCGGGGCCGTGGTAGAGGTCCTGCCCGCCGACGCGCGGCCAGTTGACCACGTAGCCCACGTCGTGCCAGCAGCCGAAGTCCAGCGGCACCTCGACGCCGGGCCCCTCGTAGACGACCCGCTGGCCGCAGGCCGTGAATGCGCCAAGGGCGAGCGTCGCGCAGAGCGCGACGCGGGCAAGTGGAGACAAGCGCATGAGCCGGTGCAGGACCTATCGGGGATCCCGGGCATTTTGGCCCCGGGATTCCCGACGAGGCGCCACCGGCCCCGAGTGGCGGCCCGCCGCAGTGTGGATTCAGGCACTGCGGCGGGTGTGCGACACCCTAGCGCGGCAACAGGGAACAGTCGGTGGAGTTGACGTTCGTGCCCCAGCCGCTGATGGACGACGTGTCGGGCACGAATGAGTTGCCCATGTTGATCACGTTGTTCCGCACCGTCACCCCGACGAAGACACCCGAGTAGTTGTAGGCCTGGATGCCGGCGGTGAGGCAGTTCTTCTCGAGAACCGTGTTGCCCGATGACCCGAAGACGCCTGCCGGCACGCCCCCACGCTGGCGCACGATGTTGCCCGCCACGTAGTTGTTGGAGCCCGGCTTGCCGCTGGTCGAGTCGCCCATCGTGAAGGCGGCGCCCGTCGGCTCCATGACGGTCACGTCGAACTGGTTGTCGAGGAAGCGCAGGTTGTTCGACTCGTAGCCGCTCATGACGTCGTTCGGGAACGTGCCGCTCATCATGTTGCCCTGCACGGTGCCCCCGTCCATCCACGAGTACTCGATGGCGTGGCGGTACTCGCCCGCCGCGGCGGGGATGTCCCGAATGGTGTTGCGCAACGTGTTCACCGCGGAGGAGTGCGTGACGCGCACGCCGTGCTGCGAGTTGCGGATGGCGTTGTGCTCGACCGTCACGCTGCTCGATCCGCCGGTGACCAGAACCGCTTCGCCGCCGCAGGGGCCGATGTCGGAGTCGCGAATGACCACGTTGGATGCGCCGACCACGCGGATGCACGGTCCGTTCGGGTTCTGGATGCGCAAGCCTGAGATCACCTGCCCGGACGTGGCGGTGATGGGCCCCGAGGTGGTGAACGTCGACACGCGTGGGCCGGCGGCCGCCGAGCTTGGTGTCGGGGCGGGTGCCGGAGCAGGCGCTGGGGCGGGCGTCGGCGCCGGCGTGGGTGTCGGAGCGGGTGCGGGCACCGGGGCGGGCGCAGGCACCACCGGGACCGGAGTCGGGGCCGGGGTCGGCGAGGGTGCCGGCGCGGGCGCGGGCGTCGGAGCAGGCGCCGGGGTGGGTGTCGGGGCCGGGGCTGCCGCACTACCCGAGACGGCCACCCAGCAAGACTTGTCTGCGCCGACGACCGGGTCCCCGAAGACCTCGTTGACACACGTGACGCTGTTGGTGTGGCGCTGGGTCACGTACTTGTTGATGAGCCCGTACCTGACCCTGCGCGTGCCGGAGAACGTGCACGTCTGCCCCTCTTGCGCACAGACCTGCCAGCTGACGGCCCGGCCACCGGCGGCTTCCTGCTCTTCGGTGTCGTCGATGGACATCACGTAGTCCTCGCCACCACCGTTGCCACACGCTGCGAGCGCCACGACGACGGCCGCGCAGACACCTAACTTGAACTTGACATCAACATGCATCTGTGTGCTCCCACAACGTCCTGCGGTTGTCATCCCCCGAAGCGGGGGGTGGGAGCGATCGTCTCTTCATGTCGCGGGCAGCGGCTGGCTCGAGTTGTTAACCACGCCCCGCCTTCGTAACGCGGAGGGCATGTCCACCCCGAGTTCGTTCGTGGGTGTTTCAGGTTGTCTGAACGACGAAGAAAGTGTTGGCCTTCGCGCATGCCGTTCACCGCTCTGCGCCAGCCGTCACAGGCCCTGCGGGCCTTGGGCCGAGCGTCGCTGGCGGCTGCGGATACGATCTAGCGCGGAAGGGACGGACATGGAAGATGCACCTTTGCGTCGCAACGACCTGCGATGCGGCCCACGGGCCAGCCGTCGCCACGTTGCACACCGATGCTCGCGGCGTTGAAGGCAGGGGGCGCGGCGCTCGTGCGGCGCCTGGCCACGCGCGTGCGGCTGGCGCGCTGCCGCGCGCCCTCGCGGGCCTTCGGCATCGACCTGCACGTTGGATCTCGCCCGCGCCTCTGGGCGCCCGAGCGCATCGAAATCGGTGACCACAGCTATCTCGGGCACGAGGTGTGCATCGAGACCAACTGCCGCATCGGCCGCCACGTGCTCATTGCCAACCGCGTCGCCATGGTGGGGCGGCGCGACCACGATTTCCGCACGCTGGGCGTGCCGGTCCGCTTCGGTCATTGGGTGGGCAGCGTCAAGGTGCCGTCCCCGCACCGCAGTGAGGGCGTGGTGATCGACGATGACGTCTGGATCGGCTTCGGGGCCATCGTGCTCAGCGGCGTGCGCATCGGACGCGGGGCGATCGTCGCCGCCGGGTCGGTGGTCAGGGCCGACGTGGCGCCTTACACCGTGGTCGCCGGTAACCCCGCCGTTCCCGTGGGGGCCCGTTTCAAGAGCACGGACGAGATCGAACGCCACGAGACCCTGATGCAACAAGGCACCTTCATGTCGTCGGAGCGGGGCTTCGACCACTTCATCGTTCGTCCGGGTCCGAAATGAAGACAGCGGTTGGCGAGCCGCGCGCGCGGGCGCGCGTGGTCATCACGCAGCATCGGCTGCTGCACTACCGGCAGGCCTTCTTCGACCGCCTGCGTCTGGCCTGCGCCGAGCGTGGCATCGAGCTGCGCCTGGTGCACGGGCAGCCTTCGGCGGCCGAGGCATTGAAGAAGGACGTGGGCAGCCTGCCTTGGGCGGACGTGATGCGCAACCGCTTCCTGCGCGTGCGCGGTGTCGACGTCATCTGGCAGCCCTATCCGGCCGCCCTGCGGAACGCGGACCTGGTCGTGCTGATCCAGGAGAACCGGATCCTGTCGAACTATCCCTGGCTGCTGCGCTGGGGCGTGCGTCCGGGCCAGCGCGTGGGCTACTGGGGGCATGGACGCAACCTGCAGAGCGTGGCGCCTGACGGGCTGCGCGAGCGCTGGAAACGATGGTTCGTGAACCGGGTGGACTGGTGGTTCGCGTACACGGAGTCCACACGGCGCATTCTCGAGAGCGATGGCTTTCCTGCCGACCGCATCTCGGTCCTCGACAACGCCATCGACAACGATCAGTTCCTCGCCGATCTCGCCGCGGTGACACCAGCCCAGCGGGCCGCCTGCCGCGAGCGCCTCGGCGCCGGCGGCGGCGCGCCCGTGGGTCTGTACTGTGGCTCGCTGTATCCCGACAAGCGGCTGGATCTGTTGCTCGCAAGCGCCGAGCGGGTGCACGCCCTGCATCCCGGGTTCAGGCTCGTGGTGGTCGGCGACGGGCCGAGTCGGTCCGCCGTGACGGACGCAGCGGCCACTCGACCGTGGATCCACTGGGTGGGCGTGCAACGCGGGGCGGACAAGGCGGCCTGGTTTCGTGCCGCCGACCTCTATCTGAGCCCCGGTGCGGTGGGCTTGCACGTGCTGGACGCCTTCTGCGCCGGCCTGCCGATGATCACCACCGAGGGCGCGCGGCACGGGCCGGAGGTCGCGTACCTGGAGTCCGGCCGCAACGGGTTCATCGTGCCCGACGACGTGGTCGCCTACACCGAGGCGGTGCTGCGACTGCTGGGCGACCTGACCCTGATGGCGCGCATCCGCGAGGCGGCGGATCAGGACGCCCGTCGCTACACGCTGGCCAACATGGTGGAACGCTTTGTCGAAGGCATCGAGGGCTGCCTCGGCAAGGGGCCGCGCTCCAGGACCTGACGGGTCGGGCCCCCGGCCCGCACGCGGACGCGGACGCGGACCAACCGACTGCCGCGGCAGCGCGCGGCCGCGGGGGCTTAGGCGGCCACGGCCTGGCTGGCGCGCGCGGAGGCGTCGGCAGCACTGCCGGCAGGCGTGCCTCCATGGCCTGTGCCCTCGATCAGCGCCTGCGACCAGAGGTAGGGCAGGATGCTCCACCAGGCGCGCTCGCCGGACTTGAACGTGGCCTGCGGGTCGTCCATCACGTGGTTGACGAGCGTGCGCGCGCGCGGGGCGTCGACGAGCGGGCATTCGTTGAAGGCGCGCGAACCGAGCGTGTCCATGAAATAGGGCTTCAGCGGTCCGCGCATCCAGTCGACGATGGGCGAATTGAAACCGATCTTCGTGCGCCGGTAGGCGATGTCGTGCGGCATGTACGGCGCGGCCGCGTCGCGGATGATGGCCTTGGAGAAGCCGTTGCGGATCTTCGCGTGCCAGGGCAGCGCGAACGCGAACGTGGCGATGCGCCAGTCGAGGAACGGCATGCGGATCTCGACCGAGGCGGCCATGCCGTAGCGGTCGTAGCTGCGCAGGATGGTCGGCAGGACGAATGAATGCGTCTGCCAGAAGAGCGCGCGGCTGAGGTGGTCGAGTTCGCGCCAGCGCGGGTGCTGCGTGTACTCCGGCCCGAGGTTGCTGTGCATGCCGAGCGCGTGCTTGGCTAGCGTCGCGGCCATGCGGCGGCCGTAAGAGGTCAGGCGGCTGGCGGGGCGGCGGAACTGCGCTGTGCCTTCAGGCATGCCACCCTCGTAGACCTCGAGCACCTGGCGGATCTGCGCCATGTTCATGCCGGCATCGAGCAAGGCGTAGGCCCAGTCGGTGCTGTAGCCGCCGAAGAGTTCGTCGGCGGCGTGGCCGTCGAGCGTGACCGTCACGCCCGCGCGCTTGATGCGCGAGTACAGGGCCATGAACGGCAGCGGGCTCGTCACCGTCAGGTCTTCGTAGAGGTAGAGCATGCGCGGCAGCTCGTTCACGTAGCGCAGGGGGTCCACCTCCAGCACCTGCGCCTCGCCGCCGGCGTGGCGGGCGACCTGCTGCGCGAAGCGCGCTTCGTCCAGCGGCGTGCCCGGGAACGAGGCGACGATCGCGTGCTGCCAGTCCTTGGACAGGCGCGCTTCGCCGCCGTGCTCTCGGTTGATGTGGGCCAGCATCGAGAACACCGCGCTGGAGTCGAGGCCACCCGACAACGCGGTGCCGATGGTGACGTCGCTGCGCATGCGGATGCGGCACGCGTCCAGCAGCAGGCCCCGGAGCATCTCCACCTGCTCCTCGTAGCGCTCGGGCACGCTGGGCAGGTGGTCGAGCGTGTTCCACCAGCGCCGGCTGACGAGGCGGCCCGCCTTCACGACGCCGTGATGGCCCGCCTGCAGGCGCTTGATGCCGCGCACGAGGCAACGTTCGGTGGCTTCGTAGGCGAAGCTCGAGCGCAGCGTCATGCCCTTGATGAGCTTGTGGTCCGGCACCACGGCGGGCAGCAGCGGCAGCAGGGCCTTCATCTCGGAGGCGAACGCGAATCGCCCGTCGCCCAGTTCGGCATAGAAGAGCGGCTTCTTGCCGAACCGGTCGCGGGCCAGGAACAGCGTGCGTTCCTGCGTGTCCCAGATCGCGAACGCCCACATGCCGTTGAAGCGGCTGAGGCATTCCGCGCCCCACTGCGCATAGGCGGCGAGGATGACCTCCGTGTCGGACTCGCTGCGGAAGGTGTGCCCCTTGGCTTCGAGCTCGGCACGCACCTCGAGGAAGTTGTAGATCTCGCCGTTGAAGGTGATCCAGTAGCGGCCGCTGCCATAGGCCATCGGCTGCTTGCCGTTCTCCGACAGGTCGAGGATGGACAGCCGCCGGTGGCCCAGCGTCACATGCTCGTCCTGCCAGAGGCCGGAACCGTCAGGGCCGCGGTGCTGCAGCGTGTTGAGACAGCGTTGCGCGAGGTCGCGCTCGATCGTCCCGAGATGGCCGAAGATGCCGCACATCGATGGTTCAGTCCTAGGTGAGCTTGGCGGAGGTGGTGCCGGCGGGCTGGCGCACGAACAGGCCGCGCACGCCGGTGAGAAGAACCTTCGCGTAGGGCCAGGCGAAATGCACGGGCCACAGCGGCCCGCCGTGGCGCCGGCAGAAGTGGCGCCAAGAACGCACGGGCAACCCCTTGCGGCTGCGGATGAGCTTCCAGCGCCTGGACAGGGGCAGCGAGGTATCGAAGTAGGTGCCGCCGAGTGGATTGGGCGAGCAGTGGCCGACGATGCCGCGGGCCACGTAGGTGCGCACACCCAGCGCCTGCGCCCGCAGCCCGTAGTCGGTGTCACCCATGGCGTGCTCGAAGACGGGGTCGAGGTTGCCCACCCGCAAGGCGACCGCGCGCGGAATGAGCACGCAGTTGCCTTCGATGGCCTGGCAGGGTACGGGCTCGCTGTCGCTGTGCACGAGATGGAAGTTGAAGGGCCTCAGGCGGCTGCGCGCAACGCGCCCGCCGTAGGACACGCGGCCGCTGTCGCGCTCGGCCGTCGCGCCCACGAGGATGGGCGCGGACCCGTTGGCTCGGGTCAAATCGGCCGACTGTTGCAGCAGGCTCGGCAACGCATCGGGCACGAGATGCGTGTCATCGTTCAACCAGAGGTAGTGGTCGGCCTCCCGCCCGAGAGCGAGGCCGAAGCCCTTGTGCATCCCGCCGTTCCAGAACAGCGAGCCGTTCCCTTCGACGACCTGCGCCCAGCCGAAGCGTTCGCGCACCGCTGTCGCCGTGCCGTCGGGGCTGGCATCGTCGACGACGATGGCCTCGAGGTCGACTTGCGCCCGGCGCGCCGTGATGTCGAGCGCGTCCAGGCAGGCGAGCGTCAGGGCCTTGCGATTGAAGCAGGTGAGGATGGCCAGGACGCGCGGCCGGCGTGGCGCGCTCGCGTAGTCGGTGGAGGGAGCGTTCATCGCCAGGCAGGGGATTGAGTCAGGGCAGGCAACGGCAGCGGGCTCAGCGTTCCGTGCGCCAGCCGATGATCTGGCCGGTCAGCGGTGACCGCACCGGGTCCAGCGGCCGCCGCACGTCCGCTCGCACGCGGCGCTGCCGGATGAAGTGCGACAGCGAGATGCCGGTCGCCGCGCCGATCAGGTAGTACGAAGGGTAGGCGATGAAATAGATGAATGCCGCCAGCAGGCAC
This sequence comes from Rubrivivax sp., assembly GCA_016790435.1. GTDB lineage: Bacteria > Pseudomonadota > Gammaproteobacteria > Burkholderiales > Burkholderiaceae_C > Rubrivivax. Next base: position 15,116 of record JAEUPE010000050.1, read on the forward strand.
ACGCCGAGCCCGCGCAGCATCAGGTACTCGAACTCGGAATCGGCCTTGCCCCAGAGGCCGTGCACCATCGCCATTCCGGTGGGCAGGATGAACAGGATGGCGCCCACGAGGCCGACCCGCAGCACCAGATCGAGGAAGAAGTTGTGCGGCGCGAACTCGATGATCACGCCGTTGTACATGCGCGTGTAGCCCTGCCCGAACGGGAAGCCGAAGAGCAACTCGAAGAACGAGCCCGAGGTCCAGTTGTCGAGCAGGCGGATCCAGCCGTCGACACGAGCTGCGAATGTGCCGCCGCTGTCGGTCATCGACAGCGTGGACTGCATCAGGCGCCTCGTGAGGTCGTCGAGCAGCCCGAAGGCGCCGGCCACCGAGACCGCGAGCGTGCCGACCATCACAAAGCCGAGCAGCAGCGCAAACCGGCGCGGCAGATGGCGGCGCTCCAGGATGAAGATGCACAGCAGGCCCACGGCTGCGGCAATCCAGACCGACCGGTGCTGCATCACGACGGTGAAGGCGATGAGGACCGCGGCATGCGTTCCGCTGTAGCGCGTGCCGGTGCCCCGCAGCCAAGCCATGGTCTGCACCAGTGCAACGATGGCGACGAGGAAGGCGCCCGCGGCACCCACCGGGCGGAAGACCGCCGTGTCGGGCTCCTCGAAGAGCGCCTGGCGATTGACGAAGCCCACCTCGACCGCGATGTAGTAGTAGATGGCGATGCCGATCAGCACGTAGCACGACCAGACGCACCAGCGCGCCACGCGCCGCAGTTCTTCCTTGCTGAACTCGGTCACGCAGCAGTACAGCCCGGCCACCCACATGTAGAAGAACGGGCGGACCTCGGTGCCGGCGTAGCGGCCGTATTCGTTCAGGCCGACGACCAGCGAGGCCGTGATCGTCATCCCGAAGCCGAGCCAGAGCAGGAAGGGGCTGTCGTTCACAGGCACTGGGCGATGGGCGAAGCCCAGCATCGCCGACAGCAGCACGAACAGCGAAATGAGATCGTTCGGATAGACCTGCAGGCCCAGCTGGATGTAGGGCTGCTTGAAGAAGTAGACCTCCAGGCAGAAGCCGAACAGCAGCAGGGCCAGCGGGGCGATCTTGTTGGCTGTCGAGCGCAGGACCAGCCACACGCAGGCCGCGGTCACCGCAACGATGAGGCCCGCCCCGGTGACGACGGTCAGGATGTCTTGGGTCTGGGCGTCCATGTCGGTATGGCTCCGAAATGATCGGTGACGACTTCCCGGGCAGCCTGCGAGGCTGCGTCGGCCAAGCGACTCAGGCCAGGGCGCGAGGCCAATGTCGGGCGCTTCTCGAAGAGGCGATGCAGCAGTGAAAGCAGCTGCGGCCCCAGCACGAAGCGAGGCAAGGCCAGCGTGAAGAGTGCGAGCACGACAGCCGTGACGACGGCCATCAACGCGAGCAGCCAGAGCGCTGGCCAGGCCAGGCCGGCGGTCCGCAGTGCGAAGCCAATACCCCACGGCACGGCTGCGCTGATGATCCCAAGCGTCAACGGGCCGCCCATGGCTTGCCCGAAGTCGCCGGCCGTGATGTGGAGCCGCCGGGCCACGGCGCCATTCATCAGGATCCAGCGCACCAGGAAGACGAACGCCACGCCCCAACCAACGGCGGCGAGCGACCAGTTCGCGGTCAGGGCCAGAACAGGCAGGCTGAGCGCGAGGATGATCGCCTTCATGCGGAGCTCGGCGCCCGGCTCGCCGCGGCCGTTCAGCACCGGGCCGGCCATCGCCTCCACGGCGTGCAACACCATGGCCAGCGACAGGGGGACGAGCACCGCAGTGGCGGCCAGCCACTTGGCGCCGAGCAGCACGGCGACCACCTGCTCGGAGGTCGTGGCGACGAAGGTGAAGACCGGGAACGCCACGATGCCCACGCCGCCCATGGCGGTGAGATAGGCGCGTCGGATGCCGGCGTCATTGCCCTGTGCGCGCGCCGACAGTGGCAGGAGCACGGACTGCAGGTTGCGCACGAGGTGGTCGGCCGGCACCTTCACCAGATTGGTCGAGACCGTATAGAGCCCCAGGGCGCCCGGTCCGAGCCAGCGGCCGATGGCTGTGTGTGGTCCGTTGTCGATGACCCAGTTGACCACGTTCGTCACCATGACGACGCGGCCGAAGGCCGCGATGCCGATGCGGCGGAATGGGTTCGCCGGCCTCAGCGAGCGCGGCGAGCGGCGTGCCATGATCAGGCAGGCGAGCAGCGTCTGCACATGCCAGGCGAGCACGAGGCTCCACACGCCCAGCCCCATCAAGGCGGCCGCGATGCCGACCACGAGGTAGCCGATGACGTAGGAGCCGAGTGCCGCCAGCTGGATCACCTTGAACTCCAGGTCGCGGCTCAGCATGGCCATGGCCGCCGACGCAACGGCGGCCACGACGAGCGTCGGCGACATGGCCCGCAGCACCGGCGCGGCCTGGGGATTGGAGAAGACGTGCAGGGCGATCAGGTCGGCCGCCAGGAAGACGCAGAGTGCGGCCGTGGCACCGGCCATCAGCAGCCGCCCCAAGGCGACGGCGACGGCATCGTCGTCGAGGTCGGGTGCCTGCACCAGGGCATTGGGCAACCCCATCTCGACGATCACGCCCAGCAGCATGACGGTGAGGAAGGAGTAGCCGAAAAGCCCGAACGACTCGGGCCCTAGCAAGCGGGCGAGCGCGATCTGGCTGACGAAAGTCGCGGCGATGCGCCCGATCGCTCCCAGGTAGTTCCAGCGCACGCCGCGCAGCGCGCGACTGGCCAGTCCACCCGTGGATTCGCTCGAGGAGCTCATGGCGAGGCCTGGCCCAATCCCCATCAGGCCGGTGCGCCGCTGGCTGTTGCCAGGGCGGGACCGGTGGCGGCCCGGTGCGCCGCGATCGAGCGCACGGCGACGCCGCGCTGCCGCGCATGATCGATGAGCCGCCCGAGCAGGGCGTTGTGCGCCGATGTGTGGCCTTCGGCGGCCGGGTGCAGCATCAACGTGGGCCAGCAGGCGCCGGCGGCGCTGCGGTCCAGCAGCCCGAGATACCAGGGCTCCGTCCCCGGCAGCTTCCCCGTGTACGCGCCGAACGGAATGCGTCGAATAGCGAAGCGATTGGCGCTGGCTTCGTTGAGCCCGAACCAGGTGGTGAACGCGCAATCGAAGCGCGCCGCCACCGCCTGTCGAACCCAACGGTTGTGGCGTCCGAAAGGGTAGATCAGCGTGGTGGGCGAGCCCAGGCCTTCGGCGGCCATCCGCGCCAGGCCCTCGTCCATGGCCTGGGTCAGCGCCTCGGGGCCGGAGAACCCGGTGAACGGGTCGTGAGTCGTGCCGTGGAAGGCGATCTCGTGGCCCGCCGCCCGAATGCGGCGCAGCTCGTCGTAGCCGAGAAAACCGGGCCGGCCGATGAGCGCGGGCGACACCGCGAACACGCCGGCCACGCCGTGTTTCTCGAGCACCTCGACAATCTCGAGATCCTTCGTCTCGCCGTCGTCGCACACGATCGTGAGGGCTGACTCGCGGGGCATCGTCAGACGTTCGAAGTCGCGCAGCGGCAGCAGGAACTCTTCGGCGCGGTCCTTGCCGTGCGCGGGCAGCCGCTTGATGACGGCTCCAGCGATCTTGCTGACGAGACCCATTGCAGCGCCCTACTCGTTGTAGTCGTAGGCCTTGAAGCCTGCGAGCTTGACCAGGCTGTCGCGGCGCGCGGCCTCGTAGTCGGCCTTCACCATCTCCGCCACCAACTCGGCCAGCGTCGTCTTCGGGCTCCACCCCAGTTTCGCCTT
>JAEUPE010000060.1 GCA_016790435.1 Rubrivivax sp.
GGCGGCCTGCAGGCAGCTCACGAACCAGTCGGTGTAGCTGTAGGCGTTGGCGGCGTTTTCGTCGGGCTCGGCGTTGAACTTCGCCTTGTAGGCGGCCCAGAACTTCTGCGCGCCGGCGTCCTTGCTCGCGGCGTCGTGCAGCTGCCAGCCGCCCAGGCCGTACAGGCCCTCGACGGCGTCCTTGCCCAGGCGCACGACGATGCTGCTGCGGCCCGGCAGCGTGGTGAGCACCTTCACGTTGCTCCAGCCGAGCTTCTTCACCTCGGCCATCACGCCGATGGTCTCGCGCACCACGGTGCCGGCGAGGATCAGGTCGACGTCGGCCGCCTTCATGCGCGCCACCTGGCTGCTGAAGTCGATGTCGCCCACCTTGTAGGCGGCCTCGGCGGCCACCGTCAGGCCGGACGGCTTCAGCGCCTGGTTCATGCCGGCGCGCACGAGGTCACCGAACGGGCCCTCCTGGTAGATGACGCCCACCTTCTTCGCGTTCCAGGCCTTGATCGCCCAGGCGAGGCCGGTGGCCGTGGTGCTGTCGTAGTTCTGCACCGTCGTGAAGACGAGGGGGCTCTGGCCACCCACCTTCTGGATGATGGCGCTGGCACCCCAGGGCGCGAACACCACGACGCCCGCGTCGGCCGCAGCCTTGACGGTGGCGGCGTTCGGCCCCGAGCCGAAGCCGTTGAGCAGCGCGAAAACGTCGTCGCTCTTGATGAGCTTGCTCACGGCGCGCACGGCCTGCTGCGGCTGGCTGCCGTTGTCCTCCACCACGAGCCGAAGCTTGCGGCCGTGCACGCCGCCGGCGGCATTCGCTTCGTCGATGCGCAGTTGCATCGCGTTGCGCAGCATGGGCATGCCGGCCGCGGTGGGCCCGGAGAGGTCCAGGTGCGAGCCGATCACGATCTCGGCATCGGTCACGCCGCCGGCCCGGGCGGCGGCGGCCAGCAGCGCGAACGCGGCAGCGCCGAGGGCGGCGCGGAAGGGTCGGGTCATCGTCAGTCTCCTTGTGGTTGGCTCGGCACGGGCCGATGTCGAGATCACGGGTACATCGTAGCGATCAGGTCCGCGTACTTGCGCAAGACGAAGCGGCGCTTGAGCTTCATCGTCGGCGTCAGCTCCTCGTCTTCGGCCGTGAGCAGGGTGTCGATGATGCGGAAGTCCTTCACCTGCTCCACGCGCGCCAGTTGCGCGTTGGCGCGCTCCACCTCGTCGCGCACGAGCGCCACCACGGCCTCGGCGCGGGCCAGGCTCGCGTAGTCGGTGTAGGGCACCTGGCGGTCGCGCGCGAAGCGCGCCACCTGCTCGTGGTCGAGCATGACGAGCGCGGTGACGTAGTGGCGCCCGTCGCCCACGGCCACGGCGTCGGTGATGTAGGGGCTGAACTTGAGCAGGTTCTCGATCGCCGAGGGCGTGATGTTCTTACCGCCGCTGGTGATGAGGATGTCCTTGAGCCGGTCGCGGATGGCGAGCTCGCCCTCGCCCGAGATCTCGGCGCAGTCGCCGGTGTGCAGCCAGCCCTCGGCGTCGAGGGCCTCGGCCGTCTTCTCTGGCTGGCCCCAGTAGCCGGCAAACACGTTCGGCCCGCGCACCAGCAGCTCGTTCTCGGCGCCGAGGCGGATCTGGATGCCCGGCCCCGGCACGCCGCACCAGCCGAGCCGGACGCGCCCGGCCAGCGTGGCGGTGACGAAGCCGCAGGTCTCGGTCATGCCGAAGGCCTCGCGCAGCTCGATGCCCAGCGCCTGGAACCAGCGCACCAGCTCCGGCGGCACCGGCGCCGCGCCGGTGAGCGCGGTCTTGAGGCGCGCCAGGCCCAGGAAGCGGCGGATGTTGTGGAAGGCCACGCTGCGCAGGAGGCGCTGCATAGGTGGGGTGGTTGCCGGCGCCGTGCTGTCATGCGGCAGGGCGCGCGCGCGCTCGTACACCCAGCGCGCCGGCGCGACGGCATCGCGCATCGCCAGCTCCACCTGCGAGTGCAGCTTCTCCCAGAAGCGCGGCGGCGCAAACACCACCTGCGGCTCCACCTCGCGCAGGTCGTTGAAGACCGTGCCGGCGCTCTCCGGAAAGTGCACGAGCAGCCCCGCCGCCAGCGGATTGAAGACGCTCGCCATGCGCTCGGCAATGTGGCACAGCGGCAGGAACGACAGCGTGCGGTCGCCGAAGCTCGCGCCGAGGTATCCCGGCGCCTGCGCGATCTGCGCCATCACGTTGGCGTGGGTGATCATCGCGCCCTTCGGCGCGCCGGTGGTGCCGCTCGTGTAGACGAGAAAGGCGATGTCGGCCGGGCGGCCGGCGTCGATGGCCGCGTCGAAGCGGCCGGCCTCCGTGCGCGCGAGCGCCAGGCCCTGCTCGAGCAGGTCGTCGAAGAACCCCACGCCCGCGTCGCGGAAGTGGCGCAGCCCCTCGCGCTCCATCACGACGATGCGGCGCAGCGCGGGGCAGCGGCCGCGCACGGCCAGCGCCTTGTCCAGCTGCTCCTGGTTCTCGACGAACAGCACCGCGCAACCACTGTCCACCAGCACATGCGCCACCTGCTCGGGCGAGCTGGTGGGGTAGATGCCGTTGCCGACGAAGCCCATGCCCTGCGCGCCGAGGTCGACGTACAGCCACTCAGGGCGGTTCTCGGCCAGCACGGCGAGGCGGTCGCCGCGCGCGAGACCCAGCGCCGCCAGCCCCAGCCCAACGGCTCGCGCGCGCTCGTAGTAGCCAGCCCAGCTCACGCCCTGCCAGAGCCCGCGCCGCTTGGCGCGCAGTGCGGGCGCCTCCGCCCATTCACGGGCCCGCTGCCGGAAGAGCTTGGGCGGCGTGTCCACGCCTGCGGCCGGAGGCGACGGCGGGCCCGGCACCGGATTCGGCGCCCGCATCATCGCCACGTCTTCCGCCGCCGCCAGCGCTGCTGGCCCGAAAGGCCCTGCGCAGCGCGCAGCCCAAGGTACGACTCGCGCACATCGCTCTTGGCGCTGAGCGCCTCGCTCGTGCCGGCGGCGACGATGCGGCCGAGCTCCATCACATAGCCTTCGTCGGCCGTGCGCAGCGCCACGGCGGCGTTCTGCTCCACCACCAGCACGGCCACGCCAGCCTCGCGCGCGATGCGCCCGACGATGCCGAAGATCTCGTGCGTGAGCAGCGGCGAGAGGCCGAGCGAGGGCTCGTCCAGCAGCAGCAGCCGCGGTGCGCTCATCCAGGCGCGGCCGATGGCCAGCATCTGCTGCTCGCCGCCCGAGAGCAGCCCGGCCGGTTGCGCCTCGCGTTCGAGCAGGCGCGGGAACCAGCCGAAGACGCGCGCCAGGTCGTCGCGCACGCGGTCGGCATCGCGCCGGCGTGCATAGGCGCCCATGGCCAGGTTGTCGCGCGCGCTCAGGAAGGGGTAGACCTGCCGGCCCTCGGGCACGAGCACGAGGCCACGCCGGCACACGGCGTCGGCATCGAGGCCGTCGATGCGCTCGCCCTCGAACCACACGCTGCCCTTGAAGGGGTCGATCACGCCGGCGAGGGTGTTGAGCAGCGTGCTCTTGCCCGCACCGTTGGCCCCCAGCACGGCGACGACGCGCCCGCGCGGCACCTGCAGGTTGATGCCCTGCATCGCCACGACCGGGCCGTACCACGTCTCGAGGTTGCGCACGTCGAGCAGCGGCAGGGGCGTCGCCGCGGCGCCCCCTGGCGCTGCGCCGAAGCGCCCGCCGTCCGGGCGGCCCGGCACGCTCATGCCGGCATCCCCATTGGCGCGGAACTACCAAGATAGGCCTCGACCACGGCCGGTTCGTTCTGCACCTCGGCGGGCGTGCCCTCGGCCAGCAGCCGCCCCTGCGCCATGCAGATGACGCGGTCGGCCACCGCGGCCACGAGCGACATGTCGTGCTCCACCATCACCACGGTGAGGCCGAGTTCGCTGCGCAGGTCGTCGATCCAGAACGCGAGCTCGCGCGTCTCCTCCGGGTTCAGGCCCGAGGCCGGCTCGTCCAGGAACAGCAGCTTCGGTTTTGTCGCCAGCGCGCGGCCGAGTTCGACCACCTTGCGCACGCCGTAGGGCAAGCCGCCCACCGGCTGCTGGCGGTAGGGCGAGAGGTCGAGGAACTCGATCACCTCCTCCACCGCGGCGCGCGAGGCATCCTCCGCCGCCACCGCCGAAGGCAGGCGCAGCACCTGCTTCCACCAGGCGCCGTGGCCGAAGCGGTGGCGGCCGAGCATCAGGTTGTCCAGCACCGTCGCGCCTTCGAAGAGCTCGATGTTCTGGAAGGTGCGCGCGATGCCCAGGCGGGCGATCGCCTCGCGCGGCAGGCCGCCGATCTCCAGGTCCTCGAAGAAGACATGGCCGGCGGTGGCGTCGAAGACGCGCGTCACCACGTTCAGCACCGAGGTCTTGCCGGCGCCGTTGGGGCCGATGAGGGCCAGCACCTCGCCGTGCCGCACGTTGAAGCTGAGGTCGTCGATGGCGCGCACGCCGCCGAAGGCGAGCGCGAGGCGGCGCACGTCGAGGAAGGTGGTGGGGCGCCCGGTCATGGCAGCGCCGGCGAGCAGGCGGTCATCGGTACCGTTCGGACTTCATGTACCGCTTGCCGCGCCGGAAGATGTCGCGCCGGTAGAGCGGAAAGGTCTCCAGCAGTGCACGCAGCTTGAGCCAGCGGCCGTTGAGCCCGGCCGGCTCGAACAGCACGAACAGCGCCAGCACGAGCCCGAAGACGAAGGTCTCCAGGCCGAACTGCTTGGCCACGCCGTCTGGCAACCAGGGCTTCAACCTCGAGATGAACGCCGGCAGCAGCCCGATCAAGAGCGCCCCGAGCACCGCACCACGCAGGCTGCCCAGGCCGCCGATGACCACCATCAGCACCAGCTCCATCGACAACAGCAGCGTGAACGCGTCGGGCGTCAGGTACTGCAGGTGGTGCGCCAGCAGCGCCCCGGCCAGACCGGTGATGCCGGCCGACGCGGCGAAGGCCAGCACCTTGATGCGCGCCACGGGCAGGCCGAGTGCGTAGGCCGCGGCCTCCGAGTCGCGCACGCCCACGAGCGCGCGGCCGAGCGAGCTTCTCGTCACGTTGAGCAGCGCCCAGAGCACGGCAAGCAGCCACACCAGGCACAGGAAGTAGAAGGCGCGCGGCCCGCCGAGCGACAGCCCGAACAGCTCCGGCGCCGGCACGGCCATGCCCGTGAAGCCGCCGGTCACGCCCGTCCAGTGGCCGGCCACGTGCGTGACGATCACCGCGAACGCGAGCGTCACCATCGCCAGGTACAGCCCCGAGACGCGGATGGCCGGCAGCCCGAGCAGCACGCCCACGGCCGCGGCGAGGAGGCCCGCGGCCGGCAGTGACAGCGCGAGCGGCACGCCCTGGGTCAGCAGGGATGCCTCGGCGTAGGCGCCCACGGCCATGAACGCCGCATGGCCCAGCGAGACCTGCCCGCTGTAGCCGGTGAGCAGCATGAGCCCGAGGCTGGCGATGGCCAGGATGAGCAGGTAGGTGGCCTCGCCCAGCACGAACTTCGTCGCCACGAACGGCAGCGCCAGCAGGAGCGCGGCCAGCGCCGCGTAGGCCCAGCGCCCGCCGGGCCCGGCGAGCAACCGCTGTGCGTCGCGATAGCGCGTGTGGTAGTCGAACCTCAAGCGCGGCTCCGACCTTTCGTCCGGTGCCTGCCCCGCCTAGACGCGCCGACCATGGGCCTCGCCCAGCAGCCCGCGCGGGCGCAGCACGAGCACGACGATGAGCACCACGTAGGCGACCACGTCCTTGCTGCCATCGGGGCCGAAGACACCCGTCCACTGCTCGATCTGCCCGATGAGCAAGCCGCCGACGATAGCCCCGGCGATGCTGCCGAAGCCGCCCAGCACCAGCGCCGCGAGCGCCTTCAGCATCACGAACCACAGGCTCACGTCGACGAGCGTGATGGGCGCCAGCAGCACGCCGGCGAGCGCGGCCAGCACGCCGGCCAGCGCCCACACCAGCGAGTTGACGCGCTTGACCGGGATGCCGTTCAGGTAGGCCGCGAGCTGGTTCTGCGAAGCCGCCTGCATCGCCACGCCCAGCGCCGTGCGCCGCAGGAAGACGAGCAGCGCCGCCGTCGCCACGAGCACGGTGCCGAGGATGACGAGGTTGAGGTCGGCCACCACCACGCCACCCGGCAGCTGCGTGGTCTTGCCCGTGAAGGGTGTGGCGAAGCTGCGCGACTCGGCACCGAAGCCCATGCTCACGGCGCCGCGCAGCATGAAGGCCAGCGCGATGGTGAGCATGACGCCGGCGAACTGCGGCTGGCCGACGATGCGCCGCACGAGCAGCGCGTCGATGCCGTAGCCGAGCGCGGCCACGACGAGCACCGTGAGCGGCAGCGCCAGCCAGAACGGCAGCCCGCCCGGCCCGATGAGCCCCCAGCCGACGAAGGCGGCCAGCATCAGCAGGTCGCCGTGCGCGAAGTTGAGCACCTCGGTGGCCTTGTAGGTGAGCACGAGGCCGAGCGCCACCAGGGCATAGATGGCGCCGGCAGCCAGCCCGTTGACGGCGAGCTGCGCGAAGACCTGGAAGGACATGCCGACGTGAAAGGGCGTGAGGCGAGGGGCGCGAAGGCCGCGGAGGATGTGAAGGTGCCCGCCTGCTCAGGCGTCGCGCACGCCGACGACGAAGCTGCACACGGTGGCGCAGCTGCCGCCGATGTTCAGCGTGCCGAAGGTGCGGGCGCCTTCCACCTGGTAGCCGCCGGCGCTGCCGCTCACCTGCCGCGCGGCATCGAGCAGCATGCGCGCGCCGGTGGCGCCCACCGGGTGGCCGAGGCCGATGAGGCCGCCGCTCGGGTTCACCGGCAGCTTGCCGCCGAATTCGATCGTGCCCTCTTCCACCGCGCGCCAGCCCTGGCCCGGCGGCGTGAGGCCGAAGTGGTCGATCGCCATGTACTCGGTGGTGGTGAAGCAGTCATGCGTCTCGATGCCGTCCAGCACGTGCGCATCGGCCACGCCGGCGCGGCGGAAGGCATCGAGGATGGTCTGCCGCACGTGCGGGAAGACATAGGGCGCCTGCGCATCACGCGCGAGCTTGTCCTTCAGCCGCAGCGGCGCGTTGTGGTGGCCCCAGCCGAGGATGCGCGGGAAGCGCTCGAGCCTGATGCCGATGCGCTGCGCATGTGCGGCCGCGAAGCGCGGGCCGGCCAGCACCAGCGCCGCGGCGCCGTCGGTGATCTGGCCGCAGTCCTGGCGGCGCGTGCCGGGTTCGATCACCGGGTTCAGCGTGTCGTCGTCGGTGAAGGCGGCGGGCTCGAAGGCCCACTTGCGCGTCTGCGCCAGCGGGTTGCGCTTGGCGTTGCCGTAGTTGATCTCGGCGATGCGGTTCAGGTGCCTGCGGTCCAGCCCGTAACGGCGCTCGTACTCCTGGGCCATGAGCCCGAAGGCCGCCGGCCACATGAAGCGGCAGTCGATGTCCTCGTGGCCCTGCCAGGCAGCGGCGTTCTGATTGGCGCTGCTCTCGTCGCCAGGCAGGTTCTTCAGCTCTTCCGCGCCGAGCACCAGCGCCACGTCGTAGCGGCCGGCTTCGATCTCGGCCATCGCCGACAGCACGGCCAGCGACGACGAGGCGCAGGCGCCCTCGTGGCGCATGGCCGGCACGCCCCAGAGCTCGGGCACCACCTGTGCCACCATCGAGCCCAGGTGCGCCTGGCGGCGCTGGATCTCGCCGAAGGCGTTGCCGACGTGGATGGTCTCGACCTGGCTCGCGGCCACGCGCGCGTCGACCAGCGCGCCGAGCGTGGCCTCTCGCACCATGTCGCTCAGGTCCTGGCCCTGGCGCGACCAGACCTTGGCGAAGTCGGTCTGGTGGCCGCCGAGGATGAAGATGGGGGTGGTCATGGAGCCCCCTCGGCGCTGCGCGCCTTGCCCCCGAGGGGGAGCGAGCGCGGCCGGCGAACGCGCGTCGTGCTCATGCTGCGGCGTCCCAGCCAGCGATGCGGTGCGCCGCGATCCAGCAGCCATGGAAGCCCGTGGGGATGTGGCGCGGGATCGCCACCTGCGCCACCGGCCCGCGCGACAGGTCGCGCGCGTCGAAGATGTCGAGCGTCTCCCGCTTCGTGAGGTCGTTGAACTGGAAGGCGATGACGTAGCCATGGTCTTCGCTGCGCGGCCGGTCGGCCGAGGCGAACCAGGGCTCGCTGTACCAGCTGTGCTCGGCATCGTCGGTCCAGGCCGAGAGCGACGCCCCGCTGTCGAGGTCGTACTTCCGGACCCCGTTCCACTGCAGGATGTGCGTGTCGTGGTGGTCGATCAGGTAGCCGTATTTCGTGCGCCGACCGGTGAGGCCGCTGTTGTAGGTGGGGAACTCCACGTTGCGGCCGGTGTCGAGGCAGCGCTCCTCGCCGGCGCCGGTGGTCAGGTTCATGCGCCACACCCACAGGCGCGCCGTCATCACCAGTTCGGCCACGTTTCGCGCGGTGCGCACGGCATCGATGTCGCCGTCGGGTTTCGTGGCCGGCATGTAGCGGCAGGCCACCATCGTGATCCAGTCATGGCCCGCGGCGTCCTTGTCCTCCCAGGCGTTGACCACGTGGTACAGGAAGCAGGGCGTGAAGCTGAACCAGCGCACCTCGTCGGGCCGGCCGAAGCGCGGAATGACGCCGAAGCGCGTAGGCAGCTCCGCGTAGAACTCGATCTTGTGGCGGCCGAGCTTCATCGCCTCTTCGTCGTGGAAGAGCGGCAGGTCGTGCACGATGCTGTAGTGCTCGGTCACCGCCATGTCGTGCGGCAGGCGCGGACCCGGCAGTGCGATGGGCACGTGGTGCTTCAGTTGGCCATCGGCACCGACAACGCCGTAGTGCATGTACGGCGGCTCGTTGCCGTAGTCGAAGTACATCAACTCGCCGGTGACCTCGTCGACCTTGGCGTGCGCGCTGATGTGGCCACCGGTGCCGGCGATGGCCTGCTGCTTGCCGAGCGTGGCCAGCGTTAACGGGTCCACCTCGTAGGCGTCGCCGCTCATGTACCAGAGCGCCAGGGCCTTGCCGGCGTGGCCGACGAGGTCGGTGTTGGCGCTGTCCTTCAGCGGCTTGTCGGGGCGGCCGACGATGGTTTCGCGGATGCCGTAGTGGGTGGCCTGGCCGGCCGCTTCCTCGCGCTGGAAGGCCTCGGTGCGCACCCAGCGGTTGCGCACGGTCAGCTTGCCCTGGCGGAACTCGGCGGCGTGGATCATGCCGTCGCCGTCGAACGGGTGGTAGCGGCCGTTCGGCGCAAAGCGCGGGTTGGGGCCGGCGCGCATGTACACACCGTTCAGGTCGGCGGGAATCGCGCCCTTGAGCACCGGCAGATCGGTCAGCACCGATTCGTCGGCAATCGGCGCATAGGGGCCTGTCAGCAGCGGCCCGTAGTCTTCGCCGAAGGGGGCGAAGTTCTCGACGCGTTCAGGAGCGTTCATGGCTCTTCCTTTCGACGGAATGCGGCTCAGGCGGCGGCCACCGGCCGGCGCGACTGCGTGATGCGGAAGCGGCTCGCGACGAAGCCGAGGTCGGTGAGCGAGGCGTTGCCGGCCGGGTTGAGGCCGGTGACGTGGTAGTCGCTGTAGGCGGCCGCGAAGTTCAGCGGCATGGGCCCGGTGAGATTGATGGTGAGCTGCGCGCCGGCGGCGCTGTAGGCGTCGACGGCGCTCTCGATGAAGGCCTCGTCGCGGCTGTACAGGAAGGCGGTGAGGCCGCCGTGGCGCTTCACGTCGCCGGTGGCCTGCGCCAGCGCGTCGCGCGCGTCGTCGCACTCGACGACGAAGCCGATGGGGCCGAAGCGCTCCTCGCGGTACAGCGCGCCGTGTGCCGGGTCCGTCTGCACCAGGAGCGGCGTGCTCGTGCGGGCGCGCGGGAACTCGGGGTGCGCGTACGGGCCGGGCTCCAGCAGCACGCGGCCGGCGCGCGCGCCTTCGTCGCGCATCTGGCCGACGAGGGCCAGCGTGGAGGGCGACTGCACGGTGGCGAGGATCATGGCCGCCTTCTTCGGCTCGCGGCCGACGGCGGCGATGGCGGCGGCCAGGCGCGCACCGACCTCGTCGAAAGGCACGGTGCCGCTCGCCGTGGCGACGCCGCCCCGGGGCACGTAGACGTTCTGCGGACTCGTGCACATCTGCGCGCTGAACATGCACATCGTCGTGGCCAGCGTGCGCAGCGCGGCATCGAGGTCGTCGGCCGACTCCAGCACCACCGTGTTGCAGCCGGCAGTTTCGGTGAAGGCGAGCGCCGGGTGCGCGTGCTGCTCCACCCAGGTGCCGAAGCGCGCGCTGCCGGTGACGTCGACGATGGCGGTCTTCGGGTGCTTCACCAGCACCTTGCCCAGCGGCTCGGCCACGCTGTCGAGCGCGAGAGTGACGAGGTTGGGGTCGAAGCCCGCCTCGGCCAGCACGGCGCGCAGGGTGCGCACGGAAATCGCCATCGGCAACACCGACCCTGGGTGCGGCTTGACGATGACGGCGTTGCCGGTGGCCAGGCTCGCCATCATCGAAGGCCAGGCGTTCCAGGTGGCAAAGGTGGCGCAGGTGAAGCACACCGCCACGCCGCGTGGCTGGGCGCGGTAGCGCTTGGCCAGCGTGACCTGCGCCTCGCCGAAGCGGCGCTCCCAGCGCGCGGCGGGCGTGACGGCGGCCAGCGCCATGTCGGCGTAGACGAGTGCCTCGATGGCGCGGTCGAGCGCGTTCACGCCGGCGCCGGCGTAGGCCATGTTCGGGCTCATGCCGGCCGTGTGCATCATCGCCTGCTGGATGGCGAAGAGGTCGTCGCGGAAGAGGCGTTCGACCCCTTCCATCAGCACGCCGATGCGCGTGCGCGCATCGGCCGCGGCCCAGCGCGGGATGGCGCGCTCGGCGGCCTCGAAGAGCCCATCGACGTCGGCCCGCGGGTAGGTGATGCCGAGCGGCTCCTGCGTGTAGGGCGAGATCTCCTCGCCCAGCTCACCGGCCGTTCCACCCAGGCGGCCCGGCTGCTCGAGCGCGAAGGCGCGTCCGAGCTGGCCCTGGAAGGCCGCGAGGCCGCGCGCCTGCGCCGCGGCCGCGTCCGGGTACTTGTTCGGCATCTCCGGAAACGGGCTCCACGCATGCCGCTCGCGGCAGGCTTCGCCGGCACGCTCGAAGGTGGCACGGTGCTTGTCGTACAGGCTGGCGACATCCATGTCAGGGGCTCCACGTCGGCATGTGCGAAGCACGGCGGGGCAGGCGAGCGGATACCGGGCTGTGAGGCTGTGCCGTTCGTGCTCTCGCGAAGCGCTGTGGCGGGATCGGGCCACCGGGGCGCCCTGCGCCGCGAATGTCCTCGTTCGACGGCCCAGCTTCGCTGGGCCCCCGAATGCCCCCTTGATTTCGCTTTGCAGGGCACCCCGGTGGCCCGATCCAGCACCTTGGGCGGCGTCCGGCGGCCGCGAACAGCCGAAGGCCAGGAGCGCCACGGCAACCCTGGCTCGAAGGCACGGGCTTCCCCACTTTCCTCGTCGAGCACGACGGCGCTTGCCCGCCAAGGCGGCCGGGTGGTCGGCGCAGCGAAATCAGGGGGGCATTGGAGTGACCAGCGAAGCTGGGCACTCCAAAGAGGACATCCGCGAAGCCGGCCACCCGGCCACCTTGGCGCGCCACGACCTGCGGACGGCTTGAAGGCCCGCCGAGCCGCATCCACTCGCCCACCGCTGACAAACCGGCCATCACGTCAAGTCACCCGCATCCAGATCAATCGGTGGTGCCGCACCACGGACGAGCCGGGCACGATGTCGCTGGCCGACAGCGTGAGCGCGCCCGCGGCATCGAACTCGACGTTGCGCACCTGGTCCGTGCCGACGAAGTTGGGGTTCAGCGCCATCGTCACATGGTGCACCACCTGTGCGCCGGTGGGCAGGTGCTTGCCGCGGCGCAATTCGTAAGGGCCAGCGTACTGGAAGTAGCTCTCGAAGGCGGCGAGGCGCGCTTCCACCGGTGCGCTGCGCACGCTTTCGCTGGACAGCCGTTGGCGGCCGGCGCGTGCGATGCAGGCACTCATGTGGCCGTCGGGCGTGTACTGGATGAGGCCGATGGCCCCTTCGCCGAAAGGCAGCGTCGGCGCGCGGCCATCGCCGTAGGCGATCTCCCACCGCACCAGTTGCCAAGTGCCGCGCAGCGGGTCGGTGGTGCCGTCCGCAGGTGGCGCGCCGGGGCCCATGTCGGCCTGCGCCGTCACGCTGCCACCCCGCCCACGCGCCGGCCCGCCACGGCGCTCGGCCGCCAGGCAGCGAAGCGCTGCTGCGCCGCCCGGAACTCGCGCTCGATCTCGTCCACCACCTCGGCCATGGGCGACACCGCGCGCACCGCGCCCACGCCCTGGCCAGCCGCCCACACATCCATCCACCGCTTCGCGGCGATGGCGGTGTTGCTGTTGTAGTTGCGCTCGGGCGCGGCGGGCATGTTCTCCGGGTCCAGCCCGTTGGCGCGCAGCGACGGTTTCAGCCAACTCGCCGGCGTGCCGGTGAGGCCGGCGCTGACGACGAGGTCGTCCACCGTGCAGTCCACCAGCATCTGCTTGTACTCGGCGCGCGCCAGGCTCTCGGTGGTGGCGATGAAGCGCGTGCCCATGTAGACGTAGTCCGCACCTGCGGCCAGCGCGCCGGCCACGCCCCAGCCGTCGCTGATGCCGCCGCCGACGACGATCGGGCCGCTGAAGAACTCGCGCACCGCGCTCACGAAGGGGAACGGGTTGATCGAGCCGGTGTGCCCGCCCGCGCCCGAGCAGATGCACGCCAGCCCGTCGGCGCCCGCATCCACCGCCTTCTTCGCCAGCGTGAGGTTGATGACATCGGCGAACACCTGGCCGCCGTAGCCGTGC
>JAEUPE010000086.1 GCA_016790435.1 Rubrivivax sp.
CAGCACGGTGGCGGTGTCGGTGATGTCCTGCGTTGTCGCGCCCCAGTGCACGTACTCGCCGAGCTTGTCGCGGCAGAGCTGGTTGATCTGCGTGACGACGCCGAGGATGGGGTAGCCGATGCGCTCGGTCTGCTGGCGCAGCCGGTCCATGTCGATCTGCTCGAGGTGGCAGTGGCTGACGATCTCGTCGGCGGCGGCCTGTGGGATGAGCCCGAGGCGCGCCTGCACGATGGCGAGCGCACGCTCGATCTCGATGTACTTGGCGGTGCGGTTCTCGTCGCTCCACACGTGCCGCATGGCGTCGCTCGTGAAGATGCCCTGGAAGATGCGGCTGTCGATGATGCTGGCGGCCATGGACTTGTCTCGTCGTGGTGTAGGGAGGCGGTCGCGCGGGCGACCGGTTCGGTCAAGGGTGCTATGGGTCGCCTTCAGGTCGCCGTTCAGGTCGCCGTGTTCACTGCAGGTCGCTCCGCGTCCCTGAAGGTCGAATCAGATCGCTTCTTCGGCGCGCAGCGCCGCGATCGTCGCTGCATCGAGGCCGAGCTCGCCGAGGATGGCCTCGGTATGCTGGCCGAGCGCCGGCACGGCATCGAGGCGCGGCTCACCGGCCTCGGCCGTGCCCCAGCTGCCGGGCGGCAGCAGCGCAGGCACGGGGCCGGCGGAGGTGTCCACCTCGCGCCAGCGCTGCCGTGCCGCAAGCTGCGGGTGCTGCCACAGGCCCGCCATGTCGCGCAGTTCGGCATTGGCGATCTGTGCTTCCTCGAGCCGCGCCGCCACCTGCCCGGCCGTGAGGCCGGCGAAGGCCATCACGATGATCTCGCGCAGCGCCTCGCGATGGGCGCTGCGGCTCGCATTGCCCGCAAAGCGCGCGTCCGTTGCCAGCGCCGACTGCCGTAGCACCTTCTCGCAGAACTGCACCCACTCGCGCTCGTTCTGCAGGCCGAGCATCACCGTCTTGCCGTCACCGGTGGGGAACGGGCCGTAGGGATAGATGGTGGCGTGCGCCGCACCAGCACGCGGCGGTGGCGCGGCGTCGTCGAAGGCGTAGTACATCGGAAAACCCATCCACTCGCCCATCGCCTCGAGCATGGAGATGTCGATGCGCCGGCCCTGGCCGTCCTGCCGGCGCTGCAGCAGCGCAGCCAGGATCTGGCTGTAGGCGTACATGCCGGCGGCGATGTCGGCGATGGAGATGCCGGCCTTGGCAGGCTCGTCGGCGCTGCCGGTGACGGAAAGGAAGCCGCTCTCGCTCTGGATCAGCAGGTCGTAGGCCTTCTTGTCACGGTAAGGGCCGGGGCGCTCTGGGTCGTCGCCGTAGCCCGAGATGTCGCAGACGATGAGGTCGGGCCGGCGCTCCTTCAGCGCCGCGTGCGAGAGGCCCAGCCGCGCCGCGGCGCCGGGCGCGAGGTTCTGCACCACCATGTCGGCCTTGTCGACGATGAGTCTCAGCAGCAGCTCGGCGGCGCGCGGGTGCTTCACGTCGAGCGTCAGGCTCTCCTTGCTGCGGTTGGTCCACACGAAGTGCGAGGCGAGGCCGCGCACGCGCTGGTCGTAGCCGCGCGCGAAGTCGCCGACGCCCGGGCGCTCGATCTTGATGACGCGCGCGCCGAGGTCGGCCAGCTGCCGCGTCGCGAACGGCGCGGCGATGGCGTGTTCGAGCGCGACGACGGTGATGCCTCGGAGCGGTTGCATGCGGGGGCCTGGTTGGGGTCTGTGTGCCGCGTGCGGTGTGCCGTGCGGGTGCGGTGTGCGGGTGGCGCGGGTGGCTCAGCGCAGCGTGGCCACGGCGTCCATCGTCAGCCAGCCTTCGTGGTCTTGGGCCCACAGCTGGACGGTGTTGCCCTCCTGCCGGCCGTTGACCTTGAATGGGTGCAGGTCGAAGGTGGGCCGCACGGCCTTGAAACGGAAGGTGGCGACGTCAGCGTCGGGCAGGTGGCGGCGCAGCAGGTCCATCAGCAAGGTGGCGATGAGCGGCCCGTGCACGATGAGCCCGGGGTAGCCCTCGACCTCGGTGACGTACTTGCGGTCGTAGTGGATGCGGTGGCCGTTGAAGGTGAGCGCGCTGTAGCGGAAGAGCAGCACGTCGTCGGGCACGATCTCGCGCTGCCACGGCGCACCGGTGGGCGCCGGCTGCGGCGGCGGCTCCACGTCGGTGGGCCGCTTGGCCTCGCGGTAGACGATGTCGTGGAACTCGACGATGGCCGCGTCGGACAAGGAGACGCCTGCGCCGCCCGGGGCGCCGTTGCAGCGCAGCTCGTGCCGCACCTTCACGAACACGAGCCGGCCGGTGCGGCCGTCCTTCACCGTCACGTCGGCGATGGTGCTGCGGCGCTCCACCGCGTCGCCCACGCGCACCGGCGAGAGGAACTCGAACTGGCTGCCCGCCCACATGCGCCGCGGCAGCGGCACCGGGGGCAGGAAGCCGCCGCGCCGGGCGTGCCCGTCGGGGCCGATCTCGCTTTGCCGGTGCATCGGCAGGAAGTACAGCCAGTGCCAAAGCGGTGGCAGCGGCGTGCCCGGCGCGACGGCGGCGGCCGGATGGTCCAGCGTCGCGGCCAGCGCCGTCACCGGCGCGGCGGTGATGGTGTCGGCCACCGTCTCGCTGCGGCCGATCCAGGCGCGAAGGTCTTGTTCCATGGTCGAAGTCTCCCGGAGCCGCATTGTCAAGCGCCGGTCAGTCTCGCACCTGCGCCTCGGGTCGGCCGCGGCCGCGGCCGGCACCCTCGCTCGCTGGCGACCGGCGAAGCCACAATCGCGCCGCTTGAGCTCGCGCACCACCCCGGTCCACTTCGTCATGAAGCAACTCTTCCCCCTCGGCTGGCCGCACTACCTCGTCGGCGGCCTCTTCATCGGCCTCGGCGTGGCACTGCTCTTCGTCGCCACCGGCCGGCTGGCCGGCATGAGCTCGTCTCGCAGCGGCCCTACTTCCAGCAGCCGCGCTGGCTGCACAGCCGCGCCTGGCGGTTGCAGCTGGCGCTCGGCCTCGTGCTGGGCGCCGGGTTGTGGTGGGCCTGGCTCGGCCCGGCCGAGCCACTCTCGACGCAGGTTCCCGCCTGGCGCCTGCTGCTGGGCGGCCTCTTCGTCGGCTACGGCGCGCGCATGGCGGGCGGCTGCACCTCGGGCCACGGCATCTGCGGCCTGGCCTCGTTGAAGCGACCTTCCCTGCTGGCGGTGCTCACCTTCATGACGACCGGCTTCATCACGGCGCAGGGCCTGGCCGCGTGGGGTGCGCGATGAGTACCGTGCATGCCGCAGCGGCGCCGGCCGAGCGCCAGACGCCCCTTGCGATCATCGCCGTCGTGACGGCGGGGGCGCTTTTCGGCTTTGGCCTCGCGCACTCGGGCATGGTGCGCCCGGAGGTGGTGCTGTCGTTCCTGCAGTTCCGCGACTGGGGGTTGATGCTGGTGATGGGCGGGGCGCTCGTGGTGGCGCTGGCGGCCTACCAGCTCTACCCGCGCGCCAGCGCGCGGCCGGTGCTGGGCGGGGCGTTCGAGGCGCACACGGCGCGCATGCACCGCGACACGTTCGTCGGCTCGGCGCTGTTCGGGGTTGGCTGGGGGCTCTCCGGCGCCTGCCCGGGGCCGGCGATCGCGGGCTTGGGCACGGGCAACTGGCAACTGCTCTGGGTGCTCGTGGGGGCGCTGGCGGGCGCCTGGCTGCAGGGCGCGACGGCGCCGGTGGCCGCTTCGCGCGCCGCGGTGCAGGAAGGCTGAGCCCGGGGCTTGCCGCGCTGCGCCCGCGCGCGGCACGCCTTCAGCCGCCGCCCGGAATGCGCCCCTTGGGCCCCGGCGGCACCAGGAAGTCGAAGTCCACGCCGCGGTCGGCCTGCAGCACCGTCTGCAGGAACAACTTGCGGTAGCCGCGTTCCGCCGTCGGTTCGCGCACCGGGTTCGCTTTCGCGCGGGCTGCGAGTTCCTCGTCGGTGACGAGCAGCGCGAGCTCGCGCCGCTGCACGCTGAGCCGGATTCGGTCGCCGCTGCGCACATGGGCCAGCGGCCCGCCCACCGCCGCCTCGGGCGTGACGTGCAGGACGATGGTGCCGAAGGCGGTGCCGCTCATGCGCCCGTCGCTGATGCGCACCATGTCCTTCACGCCGGCGCGCGCCAGCTTGAGCGGGATGGGGAAGGCGCCCGCCTCGGGCATGCCGGGTGCGCCCTTGGGGCCGATGCGCTTGAGCACGAGGATGTCTTCGGCGTGCACGTCGAGCGCCGGGTCGTCGATGCGCAGCGCGAGGTCGGCCGCGTCCTCGAAGACGACGGCGCGGCCCTCGTGTTCCATCAGCGCCGCGCTGGCGGCCGACTGCTTGACGATCGCACCGCCCGGCGCGAGGTTGCCCTGCAGCACGGCGATGCCGCCCTGCGGGTAGATAGGCCGCGCCAGCGGGCGCACCACGTCCTGCGCGAAGCCCGGGCCGGCCGCTTCGATCTCCTCGCCGAGCGTGCGGCCGGTGACGGTGAGCGCATCCAGGTGGAGCAGCGGCTTCAGCTCGCGCAGCAGCGTGGCCATGCCGCCAGCGGCGTGGAAGTCTTCCATGTAGTGCGCGCCGCTTGGCTTGAGGTCGAGCAGCACCGGCGTCTCGGTGCCCATGCGGTCGAGCGCCTTCAGGTCGAGCTCGAAGCCGGCGCGCCCGGCGATGGCCGCCAGGTGCACCACCGCGTTGGTGGAGCCGCCGATGGCCAGCAGCACGCGCATCGCGTTCTCGAAGGCCTTTGCGGTGAGGATGCGATCCGGGCCCAGCCCGGCGCGCGCCATCTGCACCGCCTGGGCGCCGGTGCGCTCGGCCACGCGCATGCGCTCGGCCGTCACCGCCGGCGGGCTGGCGCCGCCGGGCACGGTCATGCCCAGCGCCTCGGCAATGCAGGCCATCGTGCTCGCCGTGCCCATCACCGAACAGGTGCCCACGCTCGGGACCAGCTGCTCGTTGACGACGGCGATTTCGTCGGCCTCGACCTCCTGGGCGCGAAAGCGGGCCCACCAGCGGCGGCAATCGGTGCAGGCGCCCACGCGTTCGCCGCGGTGCGAGCCGGTGAGCATGGAGCCCGTGATCAGCTGGATCGCCGGCTTGCCGGCCGAGGCCGCACCCATCAGCTGCGCCGGCACGGTCTTGTCGCAACCACCGACAAGCACCACCGCGTCCATCGGCTGTGCGCGGATCATCTCCTCGGTGTCCATGGCCATCAGGTTGCGCAGCACCATGCTCGTTGGCGCGGCGAAGCTCTCGTGCAGCGAGATGGTCGGGAACTCCATCGGCAGGCCGCCGGCCAGCATGACGCCGCGCTTGAGCGCCTCGATGAGCTGCGGCGCGTTGCCGTGGCAGGGGTTGTAGGCGCTGCCGGTGCTGGCGATGCCGATGACGGGTCGCTCCAGCGCCGCCTCGCTCAACCCGGCGCCCTTGATGAAGGCCTTGCGCAGGAAGAGCGAGAAGCCGGTGTCGCCGTAGCTGGTGAGGCCCTGGCGCATGCCGGTGGGCACACCCTCGGGAGGGTCTCGGTCTTCGTTCATGGCAGCGCGCTCCGCTTCGGTGGGGCCGGGACGGGCGGCCGGCGGGGCTGCCCCGTCAGAAGGCCGGACCAGCGTATCAGGCCCCCACGGGCCTTGCAGGGCCTTGGCGTGATGGAAAGTCTGTAGCTGCGGGCCGGGGGTCGGATGCCAGAATGAAATCGGACCTGCGTGCGCCTCGCGCGCAGGGCGACATTTCTCATTCGGAGGCCCGCATGAAGCGCTTCAAGTGCCTGTTCGCGTTGTTCCTCGCCGGCCTCGTGTCTTCATTCGGTGCCGGCGCACAGAACATCTCCATCGCCACCGGCGGCACCGGCGGCGTCTACTACCCGATGGGTGGCGGACTCGCCGCGGTGCTGTCCAAGCACGTGCCCGGCATGCAGGCCACCGCCGAAGTCACGGGCGGCTCGGTCGACAACCTCAAGCTCATCGGCAGCGGCAAGCCCTACATCGGCTTCTCGATGACCGACGCCGGCCTCGACGCGTACCGCGGCGAAGACAAGTTCAAGGGCAACAAGGTGCCGCTGAAGACGTTGGCCGTGCTGTACCCCAACCGCATGCACGTCGTCAGCGTCGAGGGCCGCGGCATCACGAAGATGGCCGACCTCAGGGGCAAGCGGGTCTCCACCGGTTCGCCCGGCAGCGCCACCGAAGTGATGGCCTTCCGCGTCATCGAGGCCGCGGGCCTGGACAAGGACAAGGACATGAAGCGCGAGCGCCTGGGCGTCGCCGAGTCCGTCAATGCCGTCAAGGACGGCAAGATCGACGCCTTCTTCTGGGTCGGCGGCCTGCCCACCGCGGCCGTCACCGACCTCGCCAACACCCCCGGGACCAAGGTCGTCATGGTCGACCACGCCGAGGTGGTGGCGGCGATGAACAAGAAGTACGGCAACCTCTACGTCGAAGACACCATCCCGATGGCCACCTACAAGGGCATGCCCGCCGACAACAAGCAGGCCACGGTGATGAACATCCTCGTCGCGCACGAGAGCATGGACGAGAAGACGGCCTACGCCATCGTCAAGGCCATCTTCGAGCGCCGCGACGAGCTGATCGCCGTGCACAAGGAGTCGGCCAACATCCGCCTCGAGAACCAGCGC
>JAEUPE010000091.1 GCA_016790435.1 Rubrivivax sp.
GTACCGCGGTGACCGCCTGGCCAACGGCGAGGCCCCGCAGCTGCCCAAAACCGAAGCCGACAACGAGCGCCGCGACCGCCGTGGCCCGCGCCCCGGCGATCGTGACCGCCCCGGTGCCGGCCGTGGCCGCCCGGGTGGCGACCGTGGTGCCCCGCGTGGTGACGCAGCGCCTGCCGCTGCCGCGCCCGCAGCACCTGCAGCCGACGGCCCGAAGGGCCCGGCCGTGAAGCGCGTGCGTCGCGCCGCCCCGCCTGCAGCGGGCGGCGAGACCAAAGGAGAATAACGATGCTGCAACCCGCACGTCGCAAGTTCCGCAAGGAACACAAGGGCCGCAACACCGGCATCGCCACGCGTGGCGCGGCCGTGTCGTTCGGCGAGTTCGGCCTCAAGGCCACCGAGCGCGGCCGCATCACGGCCCGCCAGATCGAAGCCGCTCGCCGCGCCATCAGCCGCCACATCAAACGGGGCGGCCGCATCTTCATCCGCATCTTCCCCGACAAGCCGATCTCGCAGAAG
Organism: Rubrivivax sp.; assembly: GCA_016790435.1. Classification (GTDB taxonomy): domain Bacteria; phylum Pseudomonadota; class Gammaproteobacteria; order Burkholderiales; family Burkholderiaceae_C; genus Rubrivivax. Next base: position 517 of record JAEUPE010000091.1, read on the forward strand.
CCGGCCGAAGTGCGGATGGGCAACGGCAAGGGCAACCCCGAGTACTACGTGGCCGAGATCCAGCCGGGCAAGGTGCTGTACGAGCTGAACGGTGTGCCCGAGCAGCTGGCGCGCGAGGCTTTCCAGCTGGCGTCGGCCAAGCTGCCGCTGCGCACCACGTTCGTGGCGCGCCAGGTCGGCACCTGAGGCAGGAGCATTTGAGATGAAAACATCCGAACTGCGCACCAAGGACATCGCCGCGCTGGAGAAGGAAGTCTCCGACCTGCTCAAGGCCCACTTCGGCCTGCGCATGCAGAAGGCGACGCAACAGCTCACCAACCACACGCAGCTGGGCAAGGTCCGCCGCGACGTGGCGCGTGTGAAGACCATCATTGCGGAAAAGAAGAGGGCCGCGAAATGAGCGATACCCAACAAGCCGCGCCGGTGAAGAACACCCGCACCCTGGTCGGCCGCGTCGTCAGCGACAAGCGCGCCAAGACCGTGACCGTGCTGGTCGAGCGCCGCAACGCGCACGAGCTCTACGGCAAGATCGTGGCCCGCTCGAGCAAGTACCACGCCCACGACGAAAAGGGCGAGGCCAAGCTCGGCGACCTGGTCGAGATCAGCGAAGGCCGCCCGATCAGCAAGACCAAGAGCTGGACGGTGACCAAGCTGGTCGAGAAGGCCAAGCTGGTCTAAACCCCATCGCAAGCCTGGAACGGCCGGACGCTGGACACTCCAGCGCCGGTCGTTTTGCTTTCAACCCCGAGGAGACACGCACATGCTGAAGGTCGGAGACAAGCTGCCCGCAGGCAGCCTGAACGAGTTCATCGAGGTCGAGGGCAATGGCTGCTCGCTCGGCCCCAACACCTTCGACATCGAGAAGTCGACCGCCGGCAAGAAGATCGCGATCTTCGCGCTGCCCGGTGCCTACACGCCCACCTGCTCGGCCAAGCACGTGCCGGGCTATGTGGAGCAGGCCGATGCGCTGAAGGCCGCGGGCGTGGACGAGATCTGGTGCGTGAGCGTGAACGACGCCTTCGTGATGGGCGCCTGGGGCCGTGAGCAGAAGACCGCCGGCAAGGTGCGCATGATGGCCGACGGCAGCGCCACCTTCACGCAGGCCACCGGCCTGACGCTGGACCTCACGGCGCGTGGCATGGGCCTGCGCTCCAACCGCTACTCGATGCTGGTGGTGGACGGCGTGGTGAAGTCGCTGAACGTCGAGGCCCCTGGCAAGTTCGAGGTCAGCGACGCCGGCACGATGCTCAAGCAGGCGAAGGAACTGCTCGGCTGAGGGGCGCTGAACAGAGAAAGGCACCGGGCGCTTGACGCGCCCGGGCAAACCCTGCGATACTGCACGGCTTCGCCGATTGGGGGCTCGTTTCCCTTTCGGCTTCATCCCTGACACGGGCCCAAGACTGTCGGCATGGTGCCAACCAAGCCGCCAAGTTGGGAAGAGAAGACAACATGATCCAAATGCAATCGCGGCTCGACGTGGCCGACAACACGGGCGCGAAATCCGTCATGTGCATCAAGGTGCTGGGCGGCTCGAAGCGGCGCTACGCCGGCATCGGCGATGTCATCAAGGTCAGCATCAAGGAAGCCGCGCCGCGTGGCCGCGTCAAGAAGGGCGAGGTCTACAGCGCCGTGGTCGTGCGCACCGCCAAGGGCGTGCGCCGCCAGGACGGCTCGCTGATCAAGTTCGACGGCAACGCCGCCGTGCTGCTCAACGCCAAGCTCGAGCCGATCGGCACGCGCATCTTCGGGCCCGTGACCCGTGAACTGCGCAGCGAGCGCTTCATGAAGATCGTTTCCCTGGCGCCGGAGGTGCTGTAAATGAACAAGCTCAAGAAGGGCGACCGGGTCATCGTGACCACCGGCCGCGACAAGGGCAAGCAGGGCACCATCACGCAGCGTGTCGATGACGAGCTGATCATCGTCGACGGCGTGAACGTGGCCAAGAAACACGTCAAGCCGAACCCGCTCAAGGGCACCACCGGCGGCGTCGTCGACAAGACCATGCCCATCCACCAGAGCAACGTGGCGATCTTCAACCCCGCCACGGGCAAGGGCGACCGCGTGGGCATCAAGCTGCTGGCCGACGGCAAGAAGGTGCGCGTCTTCAAGAGCAGCGGCGAAGAGATCAAGGCGTAACCCATCATGGCAAAGAGCAAAGCAGCAGTCCAAGCCGGCTCGGCCGACGCGGTGACCAGCGCCCGCCTGCAGACGATCTACCGCGAGAAGATCGTTCCCGAGCTGATGAAGAAGTTCGGCTACACCTCGGTGATGCAGGTGCCGCGCCTGCAGAAGATCACGCTCAACATGGGCGTGAGCGAGGCCGTGTCGGACAAGAAGGTGATGGACAACGCGGTCGGCGACCTCACCAAGATCGCCGGCCAGAAGCCCGTCGTCACCAAGAGCCGCAAGGCCATCGCGAACTTCAAGATCCGCGAGAACGTGCCCATCGGCACCATGGTCACGCTGCGCGGCGTGCGCATGTACGAGTTTCTCGATCGCTTCGTGACCGTCTCGCTGCCGCGTGTGCGCGACTTCCGGGGCATCTCGGGCCGCTCGTTCGATGGCCGCGGAAATTACAACGTCGGGGTCAAGGAACAGATCATCTTCCCCGAGATCGAGTACGACAAGATCGACGCGATCCGCGGCCTGAACATCTCCATCACAACGAGCGCGAAGACCGACGAGGAGTGCAAGGCGCTCCTGCAGGCCTTCCGCTTCCCGTTCAAGAACTGAAGGCGACGAGAGACACCGCATGGCCAAGCTGTCCATCAAGCAACGCGAAGACAAGCGCGAAAAGCTCGTCGCCAAGTACGCCAAGAAGCACACCGAGCTGAGCGCCATCGCCAACGACGCCAAGAAGAGCGACGAAGAGCGCTACGCCGCCCGCCTGGAGCTGCAGAAGCTGCCCCGCCACGCCCACCCGACGCGCCTGCGCACTCGCTGCGCCCTCACGGGCCGCGGCCGCGGCACGTTCCGCATGTTCGGCCTGGGCCGCAACAAGATCCGCGAGCTCGCCTTCAAGGGCGACATCCCGGGCATGGTCAAGGCCAGCTGGTGATCAGCGTGCCGACGAGATCAGGAGAATTCGCATGAGCATGAGTGATCCCATCGCCGACATGCTGACGCGCATCCGCAACGCGCAGAGCGTGGACAAGGCGGCCGTCACGATGCCGTCTTCCAAGCTCAAGGTCGCGATCGCGCAGGTGCTGAAGGACGAAGGCTACATCGACGGCTTCGCGATCAAGGGCGAGAACGGCAAAGCCGAGCTCGAGATCGCGCTGAAGTACTACGCCGGGCGTCCCGTGATCGAACGCATCGAGCGTGTCAGCCGCCCGGGCCTGCGCATCTACCGTGGCCGCGAAGCGCTGCCGACGGTGATGAACGGCCTCGGTGTGGCCATCGTGACCACGCCCAAGGGCGTGATGACCGACCGCAAGGCTCGCGCTACCGGCATCGGTGGCGAAGTGCTGTGCTACGTGGCCTGACGGCGGGGGAGAAGAGCAAATGTCCCGCGTAGGAAAGATGCCGGTCGCGCTGCCGCAAGGCGTCGATGTCGCGATCTCGGCCGACCAGATCACCGTCAAGGGTGCCAACGGCACGCTGTCGCGCAAGCTCAACCCGCTCGTCTCGGTGAAGAAGGAGGGCAACGTCATCAACGTCGCCGCCACCGTCGAAACGTCCGAGGCCGATGCGATGAGCGGCACGATGCGCGCCCTGCTCGCCAACATGGTGGGTGGCGTGAGCAAGGGGTTCGAGAAGAAGCTGAACCTGGTCGGCGTGGGCTTCCGCGCCCAGGCCCAGGGCCAGAAGCTGAACCTTCAGATCGGCTTCTCGCACCCCGTCAGCAAGGACATGCCCACCGGCATCAAGGTGGCCTGCCCGACGCAAACCGAAATCGTCATCAGCGGCGCCGACCGTCAGGTCGTGGGCCAGATCGCCGCCGAGGTGCGCGCGATCCGCCCGCCCGAGCCCTACAAGGGCAAGGGCATCCGCTACGCGGACGAACGCGTCGCGCTCAAGGAAACCAAGAAGAAGTAAGGAGCGCACGAGATGAGCCTGAACAAGAAGGACCAGCGTCTGCGCCGTGCGCGCCAGACCCGCGCGCGCATCGCGACCAGCATCGCCACCGCGAGCGAAGGCGGCCGTGCGGCCCGGCTGTCCGTGCACCGCACCAACCTCCACATCTACGCCGCCATCCTTTCTGCCGATGGCGGCAAGGTGCTGGCCAGCGCCTCGACGGCCGAGAAGGCCGTTCGCTCCGAACTGGGTGGCTCCAGCAAGGGCGGCAACACCGCGGCGGCCACGCTGATCGGCAAGCGCATCGCCGAGAAGGCCATGGCCGCCGGCATCAGCCAGGTGGCATTCGACCGCTCGGGCTTTGCATATCACGGCCGCGTCAAGGCGCTCGCCGAGGCCGCGCGCGAAGCCGGCCTGAAGTTCTGACCGCACGCGAACCAGGCGAACAAGGATTACCTAGATGGCAAAGTTCACCCCCCGCGCGCAGACCGAAGCGAATGACGACGGTCTGAAGGAAAAGATGATCGCGGTCAACCGCGTCACCAAGGTCGTCAAGGGCGGCCGCACGCTCAGCTTCGCGGCGCTCACCGTCGTCGGAGACGGCGACGGCCGCATTGGCATGGGCAAGGGCAAGGCCAAGGAAGTGCCGGTCTCCGTGCAGAAGGCGATGGATGCCGCGCGCCGCAACATGTTCAAGGTGGCGCTGAAGAACGGCAGCGTCTATCACAACGTGCGCGGCGAGCACGGCGCTGCCAAGGTGCTGCTGGCACCTGCGCCCGCCGGTACCGGCATCATCGCCGGCGGCCCGATGCGTGCCGTCTTCGAGGTGATGGGTGTCACCGACATCGTCGCCAAGAGCCTGGGCTCGACCAACCCTTACAACATGGTGCGCGCCACGCTCGACGCGCTCAAGCGCTCGACAACGCCGGCCCAGGTGGCGGCCAAGCGCGGCAAGATGGTTGAAGAGCTCTTCATCTGAGCGGCGCGGAGAGAACGACCATGTCTGAAAAGAAGACCCTCACCGTCAAGCTCGTGAAGAGCGTCGCCGGTACGCGCGAAGACCATCGCGCCACGGTGCGCGGCCTCGGGCTGCGCAAGCTCAACAGCACGCGCGTGCTCGAGGACACCCCGGCCGTGCGCGGCATGATCAACAAGGTCTCGTACCTGGTTCTGGTGCTGTGATGGAACTGAACACGCTGAAGCCTGCAGAGGGCAGCAAGAAGGCGCGCCGCCGGGTCGGTCGCGGCATCGGGTCGGGCCTGGGCAAGACCGCGGGCCGCGGCCACAAGGGCCAGAAGAGCCGCGCGGGCGGCTACCACAAGGTGGGCTTCGAGGGCGGCCAGATGCCGCTGCAGCGCCGCCTGCCCAAGCGCGGCTTCAAGAGCGCGCAGCTGAAGTACGCCGGTGAAGTGACGTTGGCCCAGTTGCAGGGCCTCGAAGCTGTCGAGATCGACCTGCTCACCCTCAAGGCGGCGGGCGTGGTTCGTCAGATCGTCACCAACGTGAAGGTCGTCAAGTCGGGCGAGTTGTCGCGCAAGGTGGTGCTCAAGGGCATCGGTGCGACGGCGGGTGCCAAGGCCGCCATCGAGGCGGCCGGCGGTTCGGCGCCGGTGCTCGAAGTAGCGCCGGTCGTGAAGAAGCTCCCCAAGAAGGCCGCCTGAGGCGAGGCCTGACAGGAAGCAAGGAACGCAGTGGCAACTTCAGCAGCCCAGCTGGCCAAGAGCGGGAAGTTCGGCGACTTGCGTCGCCGGATCATCTTCCTGCTCATGGCTTTGGTGGTCTACCGGGTGGGGGCGCACATCCCCGTGCCGGGCATCGACCCGGTGCAGCTGCAGCAGCTCTTCAAGAGCCAGGGCGGCGGCATCCTGAACCTGTTCAACATGTTCAGTGGCGGCGCGCTGTCGCGATTCACCGTCTTCGCCCTGGGCATCATGCCCTACATCAGCGCCAGCATCATCATGCAGCTGATGACCTACGTGGTGCCCTCTCTGGAGGCCATCAAGAAGGAAGGCGAGTCGGGCCGCCGCAAGATCACGCAGTACACGCGCTACGGCACGCTGCTGCTGGCCATCTTCCAGAGCCTGGGCATCGCCCTTGCGCTCGAAGGTTCGCCTGGCCTCGTTCTGAACCCCGGCTTCGGATTCCGCATGACGGCGGTGGTGAGTCTCGTGGCGGGCACGATGTTCCTGATGTGGCTGGGCGAGCAGATCACCGAACGCGGTCTCGGCAACGGCATCTCGATCCTCATCTTCGCCGGCATCGTGGCCGGGCTCCCCAGCGCCATCGGCGGATTGTTCGAGCTCGTGCGCACCGGTGCGATGAGCATCATCGCGTGCCTGTTCATCATCGCCATCGTCATCTTCGTGACCTTCGCGGTCGTGTTCGTCGAGCGCGGGCAGCGCAAGATCCTGGTCAACTACGCCAAGCGCCAGGTCGGCAACAAGGTCTACCAGGGGCAGAGCTCGCACCTGCCACTCAAGCTCAACATGAGCGGGGTCATCCCGCCCATCTTTGCCAGCTCGATCATCCTGCTGCCCGCCACCATCGTCGGCTGGTTCGCCACCGGCGAGGGCATGCGCTGGTTGAAGGACCTCTCCGCGGCACTGTCGCCGGGTCAGCCGATCTACGTGCTCCTGTACGCGGCGATGATCGTTTTCTTCTGCTTCTTCTACACGGCGCTCGTCTTCAACAGCCGCGAGACCGCCGACAACCTGAAGAAGAGCGGTGCCTTCATCCCCGGCATCCGCCCGGGTGACCAGACGGCCAAGCACATCGACAAGATCCTCGGTCGCCTCACCCTGGCCGGCGCCGCCTACATCACCGCGGTCTGCCTGCTGCCCGAGTTCCTGGTCCTGCGCTACAACGTGCCGTTCTATTTCGGCGGCACCTCGTTGCTCATCATCGTCGTCGTGACGATGGACTTCTGGGCCCAGGTTCAGAGCTACGTCATGAGCCAGCAATACGAAAGTCTGCTCAAGAAAGCCAACTTCAAGATGAGCTAAGGGCGCGCCGCAAGACCCACGCACCACATGTCCAAGGACGATGTCATCCAGATGCAAGGGGAGATCGTAGAGAACCTCCCCAACGCCACCTTCAGGGTGAAGCTGGAAAACGGCCATGTCGTGCTCGGCCACATCTCAGGAAAGATGCGCATGCACTACATCCGCATCCTGCCCGGAGACAAGGTCACGGTGGAGCTGACGCCTTACGACCTGACGCGGGCACGCATCGTGTTCCGCGCCAAGTGAGAGAGTCGAAAGTGAGCGGCCGCGAGTGAGTGGTCGCCAAGTACGGAACGAACTGAGTATTCCCAGGAGAAGACCATGAAGGTCGCCGCATCGGTCAAGAAGATGTGCCGCAACTGCAAGATCATCCGCCGCAAGGGTGTGGTGCGCGTGATTTGCACCGACCCGCGCCACAAGCAGCGTCAAGGCTGATTCAGAGGTACTGAGATATGGCACGCATCGCCGGCATCAACATCCCGCCGCACAAGCACGCCGAGATCGGCCTCACGGCCATCTACGGCATCGGCCGCTCGACCGCGCAGAAGATCTGCGAGCAGGTGGGCATCCCGCACACCAAGAAGATCAAGGATCTCGACGACCACGAGCTCGAGAAGATCCGCGAGGAGATCGGCAAGATCACCATCGAGGGTGATCTGCGCCGCGAGCTCTCGATCAACATCAAGCGCCTGATGGACCTGGGCTGCTACCGCGGCTTTCGCCACCGCCGCGGGTTGCCCGTGCGCGGCCAACGCACGCGCACCAACGCCCGCACGCGCAAGGGGCCGAAGAAGTCGGCCATGTCGCTCAAGAAGTGAGCGTCATCCTGAACAAACCATCCGTCCGGGCGCACTGAGAGAGCACACAAGACATGGCCAAGCCTCCCGTCAATACCGCCGCGCGCCGCGTGAGCAAGAAGGTCCGCAAGAACGTCGCGGACGGCATCGCTCACGTGCATGCGTCGTTCAACAACACCATCATCACCATCACCGATCGCCAGGGCGGCTCGCTCGCCTGGGCCTCCAGCGGTGGCCAGGGCTTCAAGGGTTCGCGCAAGAGCACGCCCTTCGCCGCCCAGGTGGCTGCCGAGACGGCCGGCCGTGCTGCGCAGGAGCAAGGCATCAAGAACGTCGACGTGCGCATCAAGGGCCCCGGCCCCGGGCGCGAGTCGAGCGTGCGTGCGCTCGCGTCGCTGGGCATCCGCATCAACTCCATCAGCGACGTGACGCCGATTCCGCACAACGGCTGCCGCCCGCAGAAGCGCCGCCGCATCTGACGCTTCCCCTGCGCCTGCAGTTGATTCGAAAAACACCCTAAGCCCACCGTCCGGAGCGCACGCGCGCCGGACTCGCGCGGGGGGGCTCGCCGCTTCTGTGGTCGAGCCCTCTGCCGCGTCAGAAGACAGACCCAGACGAGGACAGAACCGTGGCACGACTCCTAGGCCCCAAGGCCAAGCTCTCCCGCCGTGAAGGCACCGACCTCTTCCTGAAGAGCGCGCGCCGGGCCATCGCCGACAAGGCGAAGTTCGACAGCAAGCCGGGCCAGCATGGCCGCACCAGCGGCTCGCGCACCAGCGACTTCGGCGTCCAGCTGCGCGAGAAGCAGAAGGTCAAGCGCATGTACGGCGTGCTCGAGCGCCAGTTCCGTCGCTACTTCGCCGAAGCCGAGCGCCGTCGCGGCAACACGGGCGCCAACCTGCTCATGTTGCTCGAGAGCCGCCTGGACAACGTCGTCTATCGCATGGGCTTCGGCAGCACGCGTGCCGAGGCGCGCCAGCTCGTCAGCCACAAGGCCCTCACGGTCAACGGCGAGGTCGTGAACATCCCCTCGTACATGGTCAAGGCCGGTGACGTGATCGCCATGCGCGACAAGAGCAAGGCCCAGTTGCGCGTGACCGACGCACTCAAGCTCGCGCAGGGCAACGGCCTGCCCGACTGGGTGTCGGTGGATGCCACCAAGATGGAAGGCACCTTCAAGAAGGCGCCCGACCGCGACCAGCACGGCGCCGAGATCAAGGAAGCCCTCATCGTCGAGTTGTACTCGCGCTGACGGGGGTGGCCCCACCCGCCTGGCGCACCGTCATCCTCGGTGTGTCCAGGCCCGGGGCGGAGGCGTGCGCCATGTCCCGCCGGGCATGTGGCGCAGCGGCAGAACGAATCGCCCGGCGTGGTCCCGCAGCCTTATCGGTGTAACGAGCCGAGGGTATTGACAGGAACTGAAGCACCTCATGCAAACCACTCTTCTGAAGCCCAAGGCCATTCAAGTGGAGCCGCTCGGCGGCCACCGTGCGAAGGCCACCCTCGAACCCTTCGAGCGCGGCTACGGCCACACTTTGGGCAACGCGCTGCGCCGCGTGTTGCTCGGCTCGATGGTGGGCTACGCGCCCACCGAGGTCACCATCGCGGGTGTGCTGCACGAGTACTCGGCCATCGACGGCGTGCAGGAAGACGTCGTGCACATCATGCTCAACCTCAAGGGCGTGGTCTTCCGCCTGCACAACCGCGACGAGGTCACCCTCGTGCTGCGCAAGGAGGGCGAGGGCCCCGTCACGGCCGGCGACATCCAGACGCCGCACGACGTGGAGATCATCAACCCCGAGCACGTCGTGGCGCACCTGTCGCAAGGCGGCAAGCTCGATATGCAGATCAAGGTCGAGAAGGGCCGCGGCTACGTGCCGGGCAACATGCGCCGCTTCGGCGACGAGCCCACGAAGAGCATCGGCCGCATCGTGCTCGATGCCAGCTTCTCGCCTGTGCGGCGCGTCAGCTACGCCGTCGAGAACGCGCGTGTCGAGCAGCGCACCGACCTCGCCAAGCTCGTGATGGAGATCGAGACCAACGGCGCCCTGGCGCCCGAGGAAGCGATCCGCCAGAGCGCGCGCATCCTCGTCGAGCAACTCGCCTTCTTCGCGCAGATCGACGTGCAGGGCACCGACATCGTGATGCCCGTGGCGCCGCGCCGCGACACCTTCGACCCGATCCTGCTGCGCCCGGTGGACGAGCTCGAGCTGACGGTGCGCTCGGCCAACTGCCTGAAGGCGGAGAATATCTACTACATCGGCGACCTCATCCAGCGCACCGAGACCGAGCTGCTGAAGACGCCGAACCTCGGCCGCAAGAGCCTGAACGAGATCAAGGAAGTGCTGGCTTCGCGCGGCCTGACGCTGGGCGCGCGGCTCGAGAACTGGCCGCCCCAAGGCCTGGACAAGCGTTAAGCCGAGACACGACTTCGAGGTGCACCCGGCCGTACCTGATACGGCGGCCGGCTCAAAGATGATGGAAAGGAAATAGCACCATGCGCCACCGCAACGGCCCCCGCAAGCTCAACCGCACCACCTCGCACCGCCTGGCGATGCTGAGGAACATGTGCAACTCGCTGCTCACGCACGAGGCCATCAAGACCACGCTGCCCAAGGCCAAGGAACTGCGCTCCGTGGTCGAGCCGCTCATCACGCTGGCCAAGGAAGCGACGCTGGCCAACCGTCGCCTTGCCTTCGACCGCACGCGCGACCGCGCCGTCGTCAGCAAGCTGTTCGACGAGCTCGGCCCGCGCTACAAGGCTCGCCCGGGCGGCTACACGCGCATCCTGAAGATGGGCTTCCGTGTCGGCGACAACGCGCCGATGGCCTTTGTCGAGCTGGTCGACCGGCCGGAGCCCGCTCCCGCTGAAGAAGCCGGCAAGCCGGCCGAGACGGCCTGAGCGCGGCGCGCCCGGCTCCACCCCTCCTCTTGAGGAGGCGCGGGGCACGCAGGCGGGCACGGGTTACCTAAGTCACGCGGGGCCTCGGGCCCCGCTGGCTATTCTTGGGCGCCATGGTCGAGCGCCCCCACCCCGAGAGCCCGCACGCGAGTGCGTCCGAGAGCCCCATCGAGGGTCCGGCCGAGGGCCGAGTCGAGGGCCCAGTCAAGAGCCCGATTGACCGCGGTCCGAAGCCGATGCGCCGGTCCACGCTGCTTCGGATCGCCGCGATGACGGCCCCGATGGCGTTGCCCGCGGTGCTTGCGGGGTGCGGCATGTTCGGCAGCAAGCCCCCGCCGCCGGTGGCCGTGCCGCCACCTCCGCCACCGCCTCCGCCACCGCCCACCCAGGTGCGCGCGCAACCCGTTCCGCTGTCCGGCACCATCAGCGCTGCGGCCGACCTCAACCCCAGTGCCACGCAACGCCCTTCGCCGCTCGTGATGCGGATCTACGAGTTGCGCTCGGACGCGGCCTTCAGCCGCGCCGACTTCATCGCGCTGTACCAGTCCGAACAGGCCACGATCGGTGCCGACCTCGTGCTCAAGGACGAGTTCATGCTCACGCCGGGCGAGTCGCGCGCCTACCAGCGCACGCTCAGCATCGAGACCCGCTACCTCGCCGTCTTCGGCGCCTACCGCAATGTCGAGCGGGCCGTGTGGCGTGCCATCGTGCCGGTGCCGCCGGGCAAGGCGCTCAAGCTGGCGATCCGCGCCGAGAGCCAGGCCTTGTCGCTGACGCTGCAGCCCTGAACGCCGGCTCTCGGCACACCGGCTCGCAAAGGCACGGAGGAACATGTCCACGAAGCACCGCGTGATCTGGTCGCAGGGCATGTTCCTGCAGCCGCATCACTTCCAGCAGCAGACGCGCTACCTCGAGGGCCTGGTCGACACGCGCGCGCGCGCCGCAGCGCCGCACGCCTGGGGCTTCGGCGAACTGGTGCTGGACGAGGGCCAGCTGGCCACCGGCCGCGTGGCGCTGATGCGCGGTGCCGGCCTGCTGCCGGACGGCACGCCCTTCTCCTGCCCCGACACCGACGCGATGCCGGCGGCACTGGAGATCCCGGTGGACATGCAGGGCGAGCTCGTCTGCCTGGCCGCACCGCGCGAGCGTGCCGGCGCCACCGAGGTCGACTTCGGCGACGGCCAGGCCGACCCGCTGGCGCGCTTCGCCGTACAGGAACACGAACTGCGTGACCAGGCCCATGCGGCCGACGACCCCGAGCCCGTGCAGCTTGGCGCGCTGCGCCTGCGCCTGCTGCGCGGCCGCGATGCCACGGATGCCTTCGCCGTGCTCGGCGTGGCCCGGGTCATCGAGCGGCGTGCCGACGGACAGGTCGTGCTCGACCGCAACTACATCGCGCCGCAGACGCGCATCGAGGCCAGTGGCCAGCTCTCGGCGCTGACCACGCTGCTGCATGGCCTGGTGCAACAGCGTGCGCGCACGCTCGCGGCGTCGATGGGCCAGCTCGGCCAGGGTGTCTCCGAGGTGGCCGACTTCCTGATGCTGCAGTTGCTCAACCGCAGCGAACCCCTGCTGCGCCAGTTCTCGGGCGCCCCCAGCGTGCACCCGCAGGCCCTGCACCTGGCGCTGGCGCAGCTGGCCGGCGAACTGGCCACCTTCTCGCGCACCGAGCGCCATCCTCCAGACTACCCGCTGTACCGCCACGACGATCTGCAGGGTTGCTTCGCGCCCGTGGTGCAGGACCTGCGTGACTACCTCTCGGCGGTGATGCATCGGCACGCAGTGCAGATTCCGCTCACCGACCGCGCGCATGGCGTGCGCACCGCCGTCGTCAACGACACGGAGCTGCTGCGCACTGCCGGCTTCGTGCTTGCCGTGCGCGCGCAACTGCCTGCCGAGCATGTGCGGCAGCGATTCCCGGCGCAAAGCAAGTTCGGGCCGGTCGAGCGCATCAAGGACCTCGTCAACCTGCAGCTGCCGGGCGTGGCGATGCGCAGCCTGCCGGTCGCGCCGAGGCAGTTGCCCTACCACGCCGGCAGCCACTACTTCGACCTCGACCGCCAGGGCGAGATGTGGAAGCAGATCGAGCGCACGGGCAACCTGGCGCTGCACGTGGCCGGCGACTTCCCGGGCCTGGAGCTCGAGTTGTGGGCCATTCGCCAGGCCTGATGACGCCGGACGCACTTCAGCGAGTGAGCGATGGCCAGTGAGCGCCCTCCCATCGACGACCCGTTCGGCCCCGCCAGCCCGAGCGGTGCCGAGCGCACCTTCGTCAAGCCCAACCCAGGCGGACGGCCCGCCGCGCCGCCCAGCGCTGCCTACGCGAACGAGGGCCACACGATCGTCGGTGGCGGCGACGCGCCCGTCGATCACGGCCTGAGCCCGCTACTCTCGGCCGCGAACCGACTGCTGCTGCTCGTGCCCTCGCTGCGCCAGATGCGCAGCGCACCCGATCCGGCCGCCTTGCGTGCCTCGCTGGCCCAGGGTGTGCGCGACTTCGTCACCACGGCGCAGTCGCACGGCGTGGCGCCTGAGCGCGTCATGGCGGCGCGCTACATCCTCTGCACCATGCTCGACGAGGCGGCGGCCGACACGCCCTGGGGCGGTGGCGGTGTCTGGGGTCGGCACAGCCTGTTGGCCGAGTTCCACAACGAGGCCTCGGGTGGCGAGAAGGTCTTCCAGCTCATGGCGCGGCTGGCCGACAAGCCGACGGCCAACCGCGACCTGCTCGAGCTCATCTACGCGGCCATCGCACTCGGCTTCGAGGGCCGCTACCGCGTCGTGCAAGGCGGCAAGGCGCAGCTCGAGGCCGTGCGGGCCAAGCTCGCGCAGATCCTCGCGCAGGCGCGTGGCCCGTATCCAGCGCCGCTGGCGCGGCACTGGGCGGCGCAACCGCTGCCCGAGCGCAAGGCGCTCAGCTGGCTGCCGCTGGCGCTGACCGCGTTGGTTTCGGTGCTGGTGCTGGGCGGGGCCTATGCGGCCTTCTCGACCACGCTGGCCACGCGTTCCGACCCCGTGTTCGGCCAGATCCAGGCCCTGCGCCTCGCACCGCCCGTGGCGGCGGTGGCGCAGCCGGCGCCGCAGCCGCGGCTGGCGGTCTTCCTCGAGCCCGACATCCGCGCCGGCCTCGTCGCCGTGCGCGACGAGGTCGACCGCAGCGTCGTCACCGTGCGTGGCGACGGTCTCTTTGCGCCGGCCAGTGCCACGCTCGTGCCCGATCGCGAGGCGCTCATGCGGCGCATCGGCGAGGCCATGGCGCGCGTCGGCGGCAACGTCATCGTCACCGGCTACACCGACAACACGCCGATCCGCTCGCTGCGCTTCCCCTCCAACTGGCACCTCTCGGAAGACCGCGCGCAGGCCGTGCGCGGCCTGCTCGTGGCCGCCGGCGTGCCGCGCGATCGCGTGCGCGCCGAGGGGCGCGCCGACGGCGATCCCGTGGCCCCGAACGACACGCCGGCCAACCGGGCGCTGAATCGCCGCGTCGAGATCACCCTGCACACGGCTGCCGCGTCAGCGGCGCGCGCCGGCGCTGCCGCGTCGGCACCGCGCTGAGCGCCGCCCGCGCATGTCACGCACGCTGGGCACATCAGGCGAATCAGGCGCACCGAGCACATCGAGTACATCGAGCACAAGGTGATGGGCAAGATCCTCGGCTTCTTCTTCAACCGCTGGACCCTGGGCGCGCTGCTGCTGGCCGCGTTCCTCGCGGTGCTCTGGATCATCGGCCCGCTGGTCGCCGTCGGCACCTGGCGGCCGCTCGAGAGCACCACGGCACGCTGGGTGGTCACGGGCATCGTGCTCGTGCTGGTCGCGGCCCTCGTCAGCTGGAAGCTCATCCGCGCGCGCCAAGGCAACCGCAAGGTCGTCGACCAGCTGGCGGCCGCGCCGGCGGGCGCGGCTGCTGCCCCTGAAAGCGCCGAGGTCGCGGCCGTGCGCAAGCGCTTCGCCGAAGCCCTGCACACGCTGCGCAACGCACGCTTCGGCACCGCCGCCGCCTCGGGCCAGGGGTTGTGGGCGCGGCTCAAGAATCAGCTCGGCGGCCGCTATCTCTACCAGCTGCCCTGGTACCTGATCATCGGCGCGCCCGGCGCCGGCAAGACGACGGCGCTGCGCAACGCCGGCCTCAACTTCCCGCTCGCCAAGCAGCTGGGCGAGCACGCCGTGCGCGGAGTCGGCGGCACCCGGTTGTGCGATTGGTGGTTCACCGACCAGGCGGTGCTCATCGATACCGCCGGCCGCTTCACCACGCAGGACAGCGACGCGGCGCAGGACAAGGCCACCTGGAACGGCTTTGTCGACATGCTCAAGGGCGCGCGCAAGCGCCAGCCGCTCAACGGCGTGCTTGTCACCGTCTCGGTCGCCGACCTCGTGGGCCGCAACGCGCTCGAGCGCGAGCAACACGCCCAGGCCGTGCGCGCGCGCGTGCAGGAGTTGCACGAGCAGCTGCGCATCCGCATCCCCATCTACCTGCTCGTGACCAAGTGCGACCTGCTCGCCGGCTTCGCCGAGCACTTCGCCGCCCTCGACAAGGACCAGCGCGCCGCGCCCTGGGGCTTCACGTTCCCGCTCAAGGGCGCGAAGGATGCCGCCGGTGCGTGGAGCGAGCGCATGCAGCCCGAGTTCAACGCGCTGCTCGAGCGCCTCGACCAAGGCCTGATCGACCGCCTGCAGGCCGAAGGCGACACGGTGCGTCGCTCGCGCATCTACGGCTTCCCGAGTCAGTTCGCCAACCTCGCGGCGCCGCTCGCCGACTTCACGCGCCAGGTCTTCGCACCGTCGCCGTATGAAGCCGAGCCGATGCTGCGCGGCGTCTACTTCGTCAGCGGCACGCAGGAGGGCACGCCGATCGACCGCGTGCTCGGCGCCGTGGCACGCCGCTATCGCATCGAGCAGTCGATCCTGCCGGCGCAGAAGAGCAGCGGGCGCAGCTTCTTCCTGCAGCGACTGCTGAGCGAAGTCGTGTTCGCCGAGCATGGCCTGGCCGGCACCGACCGCCGCTGGGAGCGGCAGCGCAATGCCTGGGCCATCGCCGGCTACTCGCTCGTTGGCTTGCTGAGCCTCGGCCTGCTGGGCGCCTGGACCGTGAGCTGGCGCAACAACGCCGCCTACGTCGAAGCCGTCTCGCAGCGTGTGGACCTCGTTCGCCGCCAGGTGCAGGAAGCGCCCAACCGCACGACGGCCGACCTCTTGCCGGTGCTGCCGGCGCTGGAGGCGACGCGGCGCCTCGCCACCGACGCGGGGCCCGTGGGCCAGAGCGGGTCGGTGCCGTGGTCGCTGGGCTTCGGCCTCTACCAGGGCGAGAAGCTCGACGGCGCGGCGCGCAGCGCCTACCAGCGCATGCTCGTCGATGCCGTGCAGCCGCGGCTTGCGCTGCGCGTGGAGGAGCAACTGCGCGCCACCGACCAGCCCGACTCGCTGTACGAGGCACTCAAGGCCTACCTGATGATGTACGAGCCGGCGCGCTTCGAGGCCGCTTCGCTCAAGCAGCACATCGAGGCCGACTGGGAGGCGCGGCTGGGCCGCGAGATCAGCGTCGAGCAGCGCGCCGCGCTCTCCGGCCATCTCGACGCCTTGCTCGAGCGCGGCGCCACCGTCTCGCCGCTGCCGCGTGACGGGGCGCTCATCGAATCCACGCGCACGCGGCTGGCCGCGGTGCCGTTGCAGCAGCGCGTCTACAACCGGCTGCGCCAGCGCGGCCTCGGCGCCGAGTTCCGCGAGGTCACCGTGGCCGAGGCCGGCGGGCCGAACGCGCAACTCGTCTTCGTGCGCGCCAGTGGCCTGCCGCTCACCAAGGGCGTGCCGGGCCTGTTCACCTATGACGGTTACCACAAGGGCTTCCAGAAGGTCGTCGGCGAGGTCACCAAGACGCTCGCCGCCGAACAGAGTTGGGTGCTCGGCATCGAACCCGCGCCGATGCTCTCGTCGGCACAGACGCCAGGGCAGGCCGTCGGCCAGGTGACCGATGGGCTGCTCGGCTCCAAGCTCGTCGACGACGTGCGCCGCCTCTACCTGAACGAGTACCGCGACACCTGGCGTGGCTACATCGCCGACATCCGCCTGCAGCCACTCACCAGCATGGCGCAGGCGATCGAGAAGACGCGTTTCCTCGCCGGGCCCGACACGCCCCTCGTGCCGATGCTCAAGCGCTTCTCAAAGGAGACGACGCTGCTCGCGCCGCAGCCCGGCGCCGCCGGCGTCGCGGGCTCGCTCGTCGAGCGTGGCCGCCAGGCCGTGGCCGGTGCACTGGGCAGCGGTGCCACCCTCATCGCTGCGGGCGAGAAGCTCGAGAGCATCGTCGATGACGAGTTCCGCTCGCTGCGTGCGATGGTCACCGCGCCCGAAGGCGGCAAGCCGCCCATCGACGGCCTGGTCGAGCGACTGAAGGAGTTGCAGGTGCACCTCATCGCGGTGGACCAGGCGCTCAAGGCCAAGGCACCGCCGCCAAGCTCGCCGTTGCCCAACCAGCTCAAGGCCGAGGGCGGCAGTTCGCCCGAGCCGGTGCGCGGGCTGCTCGATTCGCTGGGCAGCAGCGCCGGACGGGCGGCCAGCATCGCGCTGCGCGGCTCGCTCGCCGCCGAGGTGCGATCGGTGGTCGGCGAGTTCTGCCAGCAGGCCATCACCGGCCGCTATCCGTTCGACCCCACGGCGGCGCGCGAAGTGACGCCGGCCGATTTCGCGGCCCTCTTCGGCCCCGGGGGCAAGTTCGAGCAGATGCAGACCAAGCTCGCGCCGTACATCGACACCAGCACGCGCCCCTGGCGCTTCCTGCCGGTGGACGGGGCGCCGCTCGGCACCGACCTCGGCACGCTGCCGCAGTTCCAGCGCGCCAAGGAGATCCGCGACGCCTTCTTCGCCGCCGGCGGCCCGCTGCCCGGCGTGCGGCTGGTGCTGAAGCCGTTCGAGATGGACGCGCGGCTGAAGGAGTTCCTGCTCGACGTGGACGGCCAGTTGCTGCGTTATGACCATGGCCCGCAGATCCCGGTGGAGATCAAGTGGCCCGGGCCGCGCGGCAGCGGCGTCGTGCGCGTCACGGTGCAGCCGGCGGGCGGCAGCGGCCTTGTCAACGACGGCCCCTGGGCGCTCTTCCGACTCTTCGAGCGCGTGACCATCACGCCCGGCAACTCGCCGGAGAAGTTCCGCGCCACCTTCGACATCGACGGCCGCAAGGCCATCTTCGATGTCACGAGCAGCAGCGTGCGCAACCCGCTGCGCCTGCCCGACGTGCGCTCGTTCCAGTGCCCGAACGGGCTCTGACCGGCGCCGGGTCGGAGTCGGCTGTCGATGGGCCCGGACTCCGCCGCGGTCGCCGGCCCCCCCGGCTGGTACGGCAAGCTCAGCACGCTGGGCGACTTCGCGTCGCGGCGGCTCCCGCTCGCCGCGCAGCAGGGGCTCGATCGCTGGCTTTCGGAGGTGGTGGCCGGCAGCCGGCAGCAACTCGGCGAGGGCTGGCTGGAGCGCTACCTCGACTCGCCGCTGCAGCGTTTCGTGATCGGCCCTGAGGTCATCGACGATGCCTGGTGGTTCG
>JAEUPE010000126.1 GCA_016790435.1 Rubrivivax sp.
AGTGGAGGAATTTGGGCCGTTTCGGGCCCCGTCTCCCGTCAATTTCCCCTCCAAAATGGCGGGATTTCGTGGTCTGCCGTGAGACGTGCTGAAAAGACGAAGCCCCTGATTTCTTCAACAAAATCAGGGGCTTACGGGGCATCATGAGACGCCGTGGAGCGAGGTCACATGTGGTCGATCATCACCTGGCCAAAGCCCGAGCACGACACCTGCGTCGCGCCTTCCATCAGGCGCGCGAAGTCGTAGGTGACCTTCTTGCTCAGGATGGCGCGCTCCATCGACGCGATGATGAGGTCGGCCGCGGCCGTCCAGCCCATGTGGCGCAGCATCATCTCGGCGCTGAGGATCTCCGAGCCCGGGTTGACGTAGTCCTTGCCTGCGTACTTGGGCGCCGTGCCGTGCGTGGCCTCGAACATGGCGACGCTGTCGCTGAGGTTGGCGCCTGGGGCGATGCCGATGCCGCCGACCTGCGCGGCCAGCGCGTCGGAGACGTAGTCGCCGTTCAGGTTGAGCGTCGCGATCACCGAGTACTCGGCCGGGCGCAGCAGGATCTGCTGCAGGAAGGCGTCGGCGATCGAATCCTTGACGATGATCTCCTTGCCCGTCTTCGGATTCTTGAACTTGCACCACGGGCCGCCGTCGATGGGCTGGGCGCCGAACTCGCGCTGCGCCAGTGCGTACGCCCAGTCGCGGAAGCCACCCTCGGTGAACTTCATGATGTTGCCCTTGTGCACGATGGTCACGTTGGGCTTGTCGTTGTCGATGGCGTACTGGAGTGCCTTGCGCACCAGGCGCTCGGTGCCCTCGCGGCTGACCGGCTTGATGCCGATGCCCGAGGTGTTCGGGAAGCGGATCTTCTTGACGCCCATCTCGTCGATGAGGAACTTGATGAGCTTCTTCGCCTTGTCGCTCTCGGCCTCGTACTCGATGCCGGCATAGATGTCCTCGCTGTTCTCGCGGAAGATGACCATGTTGGTCTTCTCCGGCTCCTTCAGCGGGCTGGGCACGCCCTTGAAGTACTGGATTGGGCGCAGGCACACGTAGAGGTCGAGTTCCTGGCGCAGCGCCACGTTGAGGCTGCGGATGCCGCCACCCACCGGCGTGGTGAGCGGGCCCTTGATCGAGACCACGTACTCCTTCACCGCCGCGAGCGTCTCCTCGGGCAGCCAGACGTCGGGGCCGTAGACCCGGGTGCTCTTCTCACCGGCGAAGACCTCCATCCAGTGGATCTTCTTCTTGCCGCCGTAGCTCTTGGCGACCGCCGCATCGACCACCTTGATCATCACCGGGGTGATGTCGAGGCCCGTGCCGTCGCCCTCGATGTACGGAATGATGGGGTTGTCGGGCACGTTGAGCGAGAAGTCCGCGTTCACGGTGATCTTCTTGCCCGCGGCGGGCACCTTGATGTGCTGGTACATGAAGCGGGTCTCCTCGCCGCTTGGGCGGCGGATTGCGGCGGTTGGTTGCCTTCGGTGGAGGTGGGGTCGTTCTCGTTGCCGGCTGCCGTGCCGGCGCGCCGAGGAGCGCAGAACAACCGGGGATTTTAGGGCAGGCCCTGTCGATGGCCTGACGTGTCGTGCAAGGCTTGCGACCCCGCCGGGCCAGCAGGCCCATCCGGGGGAACTAGAGCGTCGCGCAGTACTCGGCGAAGCGATGCCAGAGGCCTTCGGTCAGTGCCCAGCCCGACATCCCGGCCATCAGCAGGCCGGCAGCACGCAACGCCCAGGTCTCGGCGCGGCCGCTGCCGGCGCGGCCCAGTCGCTGCCATACGAGCGGCGCCAGCACGAGACCGGCAGCGGAGGCCATGGCGAACCCCGCCATCGCGATGGCGCCGCCGAGCGCCGAATTGGACAGCGCCGCGACGAGCAACGCCGACTGAAGGAGGCCACAGGGCCACGCGAACCACAGGCCGCCCGCCAAGCCAGCCTGCAACGCCCGCCCGGCGCCACGGCCCGAAGGTCCTGCCCTCGAGGGGGTACTGACCGGCTGCCAGCCCGCCAGGGCCAGCGTTGGCTGCGCACTGCGACCCCACTGCGCGAGGAGCACCGGTTGGCGGCCCTGCCAGAGCAGCCACAGCCCGAGCACGAACAAGCCCGCGTGCACGAGGGCCCACAGCGGGCGCAACACCGGGGCCGCCTGTGCCAGCACGCCCAGCATGGCGAGGCCCCCCGCCGCCACCGCGCCCGCGCCGGCATATCCGGCGATGCGCGTGGCATGGAACGCGACCGTGCTGGTGGGCCCCTGCCCCCGCCCGATCACCGCAGCGCACGGCGCGCCGCACATCGCCGTGCAATGCGGCGCTCCGGCAAGGCCGAGCATGAACGCACTCGCGACGATCGTGGCTTCCATTCGAGGGTCCGGCTCCGCAGGGGGCGCGCAAGGCGCCCGCGGATCAGATGATGCGCGAAAACCGCTCGCGCACCTGATCGGCCTGCAGGTTCTTGTCGAACACCATCGCCACGGCGCGCACGAAGTACCAGCCGAGCGCAGTCACCTGGATGGCCTGGTCGTCCATCTCGACAAGCCCCATCTCCTGCAGCGAGGCCAAACGTTCGAACTCCGGCGCAAAGGCCTCGCGCATGCGCACGAGGTGCGAAAGCTCGATCGACTCGTACTCCGCGCGCCCCTGGCACATGAGGGCCATGATGATGGCGCGGCGCACGATGTCGTCGCGCGTCAGCGCCAGGCCGCGCACGATGGGAAACTCACCCTGCGCCAACGCGTCGTGATACTCCTGCAGGGTCTTGGCGTTCTGGCTGTAGGTGGCACCCACGCGGCCGATGGACGAGACGCCCAGTCCGATGAGGTCGCAGTCCGGCTGCGTGCTGTAGCCCTGGAAGTTGCGGTGCAGCCGGCCTTGCCGCTTGGCCACGGCCAGCGAGTCGCCTGGCAGCGCGAAATGGTCCATGCCGATGTACACGTAGCCATGCGCGAGGAACCCGGCGATGGCGCTCTCGAGCATGCGGATCCGCTTCTCCGGATGGGGCAGGTCGATGCTCAGGATGCGGCGCTGCGGCTTGAAGCGCTGCGGCAGGTGCGCGTACGAGTAGAGCGCGATGCGGTGCGGGTGCAATTCCGCCACTTGCGCCACGGTGCGGGCAAACGACTCCGGGGTCTGCTTCGGCAGGCCGTAGATGAGGTCGGTGTTGATCGACTCGAAGCCGAGCGCGCGCGCCTCGGCCACGAGGTCGCGAACCATTTCGAAGGGCTGGATGCGGTGCACCGCCTCCTGCACGGCCGGATCGAAGTCCTGCACGCCGAAACTGATGCGGTTGAAGCCGAGTGCCGAAAGATGCCGCAACCGCTCGGGCGTGGCGGTGCGCGGATCGACCTCGATGCCGACCTCGGCACCCTCCACAAGCCGGAACGACCGGCGCAGCAACGCCATCAGTTCGTCGAGTTCCGCGTCGGACAGGAAGGTGGGCGAGCCACCGCCGAAGTGCAACTGCGAGACGGGCTGGCCACGGCCCAGCTCGGCCACGTGCAACTCGATCTCGGTGCGCAGGTCGTCGAGGTAAGGGCGGGCGCGGTCATGGTGCTTGGTGATGACCTTGTTGCACGCGCAGTAGTAGCACAGCGACTCGCAGAACGGGATGTGCACGTAGATCGAGAGCGGCGGCGCCCCGCCCACCACGGCACCCTCGGCCCGCTGGCGCAGCGCCTGGCGGTACTGGGGGGCGCCAAAGGCTTCGACGAAGCGATCGGCGGTGGGATATGAGGTATAGCGTGGCCCGGGCATGTCCAGGCGGCGCAGCATGGCGTCGGTGAGAACGAACGGCTCTTGCGCGTGGCCTGGCATCTTCATGGCCCGCACTGTGCGGAGGATGGCGTGCCGGCGACTTGATCCGCCTCAAGTCGGCGGCAGATCGGGGGTCGCCCGGACGTTGCGGCCCCACCTCACCCCCGCCCGAAACGGGGCGATGCTGCGGCGCAATATCAGGGACTCCTTGGGCCATACTTCAGGATCCCCGCTCGAGACGCCACCGACATGCCAGCCGCCGCCCTTGCCGCGATCCGAATCGAGCCCTTCAAGGTTGCCTGCTCCAGTTGCAACCTGCGTGAGTTGTGCCTGCCGGTGGGCATGGCCAACGACCAGCTCGAGCGCCTCGACGAGCTCGTCGGCCAGCGCCGCGGGGTGCCACGCGGCGAGCCGCTGTTCCGCGCCGGCGACGCCTTCCAGTCCCTGTACGCCGTGAGGACCGGATTCTTCAAGACCTGCGTGGCGAGCGAAGACGGCCGTGAGCAGGTCACCGGTTTCCAGATGGCGGGCGAGGTGCTGGGCCTGGACGGCATCGGCACGGACCGCCATACCTGCGACGCGGTGGCTCTGGAGGACTCGCAGGTCTGCGTGATTCCCTATCACCAGCTCGAGGACCTGACGCGCGAGCTGTCCGACCTCCAACGCCAGTTCCACAAGATCATGAGCCGCGAGATCGTGCGCGACCATGGCGTGATGTTGCTGCTGGGCAGCATGCGCGCCGAGGAGCGCCTCGCCGCCTTCCTGCTCAACCTCACGCAGCGGCTGCGCGCCCGTGGCTTCTCTGCGAGTTCACTGGTCCTGCGAATGACGCGCGAGGAGATCGGCAGCTACCTGGGCCTCAAGCTCGAGACCGTGAGCCGCGCCTTCAGCAAGTTCCAGGAGGATGGCGTGCTGGAGGTCAAGCAGCGCCAGATCACGGTGCTGGACCCGTCGAAGCTGCAGAAGCTCGTGGGCGCCGCGCCCTGCTAGGGCCCCCTCGTCAGCATGGCCGGCGCGGCTCATGCGTCGGCAGTCGCTTCGGCGTTGATCTCCTCAGCGCTGCAAGCCAGGCGCAGGGCCAACAGGCACCCCACCGACACGATGGCCCAGAAGACGAAGAACGCAAGCGAGTAGATCGCCGTGTCCGACAGGCCCAGCGGCCGCCCGTCCGGGGCGTGCACGGCCGCGGGGTCGACGAAGGCGAAGACCGCGATCTCCAGCACACCGGCGACGAGAAACGCCGGCCAGATGATGATCGCCAGACGGCGCCCGAGCCGGGTCATCACCGGTCCCGCCTCAGCGCTGCGGCGTGGCCGCGTGATTGCGCGCCTGCACCGCCGGCGTCTCGGCCGTGCTGGCCGTCGCCTGGGGCGTGAGCACCGGGTCGGGATAGCGCAGCGCCAAGCCCAGCGTCGCGAACGACGCGATCACCACGGCCAGCGGACCGCCGATCACCAGCCACAACATACGGATGCGCCACCATGGCGTCGATTCAGCGGTTTCGGCCGGACCAGGAGATGCGGGACTGCTTCGTTTCTCGTTCATGATGGGGTTCTCCTCGCTCGCCAGCGCATGGCACACAGATTCACCGCGGGACCATGAAAGTGGACTTCTCGACCAGCTTGTAGCTGCTCTGGGCTTCGGCGGCCGCACCGACCCGTTCGATGACGAACTCCAACCGGTGCGAGCCCGGGCCGGCCTGCGCGGCCGCCTCGGGAGGCACGCGCACGGCAACCGGCACCCAGCGGGCCTGCGCCGGCTCGACCACGACATCGGCCTTGAGGTCGGTGGCCAGCGAAGGCAGGCCCGTCGCAGCGATGCGGTAGCGCTGCACCGACTCGGTCGTGTTCATGATTTGCAGGCGGTAGACGTTCTCGATCCAGCCATCCTCGACGACGCGCGCGAGCGTGCCGCGGTCGCGCACGACGTCCACCTTGAACGGCGAGCGCATGGCCATGCTGATGCCCAGCGCCACCAGGATGAGGCCGAGGATGGTGGTGTAGACCACCACCCGCGGCCGGAAGACGCGCGTCAGCTCCTGCCCGCGGGAGAGGTGCTTCTGCATGCCGTTGAGCGTGTCGTAGCGCACCAGGCCGCGCGGATAGTTCATCTTGTCCATGACACCGTCGCAGACGTCGACGCACGCAGCGCAGCCGATGCACTCGTACTGCAGGCCCTTGCGGATGTCGATGCCGGTGGGGCACACCTCCACGCACAGGCCGCAGTCGATGCAGTGGCCGAGGTTCGCGGCTTTCAGGTCGGTCTTGCGCCCACGCGTGCCGCGCGGCTCGCCGCGCTCGGTGTCGTAGCTGATGATCAGCGTGTCGCGGTCGAACATTGCGCTCTGGAAGCGCGCGTACGGGCACATGTACTTGCAGACCTGCTCGCGCATGTAGCCGGCATTGCCGTAGGTGGCCAGGCCGTAGAACAGGGTCCAGAAGGTCTCCCAGGGCCCGAGCCCGAAAGACAGCACCGAGGCCGCGAGCTGCTTGATCGGCGTGAAGTAGCCGACGAAGGTGAAGCCGGTCCACAGGCCCAGTGCGACCCAGGCTACCTGCTTGCCGCCCTTGCGCGCCAGCTTCTCGAGCGACCACGGCGAGGCGTCGAGCTTCATGCGGCGGTTGCGATCACCCTCGAGGTGCCGCTCGATCCACATGAAGATCTCCGTGTAGACGGTCTGTGGGCAGGCATAGCCGCACCACAGGCGCCCGGCCACCGCAGTGAACAGGAAAAGCGCGTAGGCCGAGACGATGAGCAGGCCCGTCAGGTAGATGAAGTCCTGTGGGTACAGGACGAGCCCGAAGATGTAGAACCGGCGCGTTCCGAGGTCGAACAGCACCGCCTGGCGGGCATTCCACTCCAGCCATGGCAGGCCATAGAACAGCAGTTGGGTCGCCCAGACGAGCGCCCAACGCCAAGTGGAAAACCAGCCCGACACCGCTCGCGGGTAGATCTTCTTCTGCTTCTGGTAAAGCGAAACGACCTGGGCGCGGACGTCGCCGTCCGCCTCGGTGGGCATGGCGCCTCGCGGCGAGGCCGTGGCCAAGCCGGCGTCCACCGCGCCCGGAGGCGGCGAGCCTCCGATCGCCGTGGGGGTGCCGACTTCGCTCACCGTCTTCACGCGCTCACTTCGCCGCCACCTTGGTGGGCTTGGAAAGGCCCCAGGCGTAGGCGGCCAGCACGTGCACCTGCTCCGGCGTCAGCAACTTGCCCTGCGGCGGCATCACGCCGGCGCGGCCCTTGGTGATGGCCTCGACGATGGCCTGCTCGCCCCAGCCGTAAAGCCACACCTTGTCGGTGAGGTTGGGGGCGCCCAGTGCTTTGTTGCCCTTGCCCTCCGGGCCATGACAGGCGGCGCAAACGCCGAACTTCTCCTTGCCGAGCTGGGCTGCGACCGCGTTGTGTGCGCTGCCCGACAGGCTGAGCACGTAGTTGGCCACGTTGCGCACGTCCTCGGCCGAGCCCACGGCTGCGGCCATGGGTGGCATGTTACCGGCGCGGCCCTGCAGGATGACGGCCTTGATCTGATCGGCCGTCTCCGTGGCCAAACGCGACTCGACCGGCAGTGTCAGGTTCGGGAACCCCTTGCTGCCGCGCGCATCGGAGCCGTGGCACTGCGCACAGTTGTTCAGGTACAGGCGCTCGCCGATGGCCATCGCCTGGGAGTCCGACGTCAGCTGCTCAGGCGTCATGTCCTTGTACTTGGCATACACGGGCGCCAGCGCGGCGTGGGCCCGAGCTTGCTCGGCTTCGAACTGGTTCTGGCTCGTCCACTTCAGCGTTCCCGCGTTGGTGCCCAAGCCCGGGTAGAACGCAAGGTACACGGCCGAGAACACGACGGTGATGACGAACAACCACATCCACCAGCGCGGCAGCGGATTGTTCAGCTCGCGCAGATCCTCGTCCCACACGTGACCGGTGGTGTTGTCATCGGCCATGACACGGCGGCGGCTGGCGATCACCAGCAACGCGATGCAGGCCACGAGGCCGATGACTGTGGTTGCGGCGACGAACAACCCCCAGCCGCTGTTGACGAAATCGCTCACGGCGCTCTCCTTGTTCCTTGTTCAGCTTGGCCCGGTTGCCCACCGTCTTCATCCGCGAACGGCAGCCGCGCGGCGGCTTCGTGTTCGGGGTTGCGGCGCCGGCTCCAGGTGTGCACGGCCAGGGCGATGAAGAGCACGAAGCTCAACAACGTGACCATGACGCGCAAGTCGTTGATGTCCATGAAGGCTTCCTCCCTCACTTGCGCGCGGTGCCGAGCACCTGCAGGTAAGCGACGAGCGCATCGAGCTCGGTGCGGCCCTTGACTTCCTCGCCGGCCTTGCCGATTTCGGCGTCCGTGTAGGGCACGCCCACGATGCGCAGCGCCTTCATGCGCGGCGCCATGCTGTCGGGCTCGATCGTCGCGGCCGCCAGCCAGGGGTAGGCCGGCATGTTCGACTCGGGCACCAGGTCGCGCGGGTTGTTCAGGTGCGCACGGTGCCATTCATCGCTGTAGCGGCCGCCGACGCGGTGCAGGTCCGGGCCGGTGCGCTTGCTGCCCCACTGGAAGGGGTGGTCGTAGACGAACTCGCCGGCCACCGAGAGCGCGCCGTAGCGCAGCGCCTCGGCGCGGAACGGGCGCACCATCTGCGAATGGCAGTTGTAGCAGCCCTCGCGGATGTAGACGTCGCGGCCGGCCAGCTGCAGCGCCGTGTAGGGCTTGAGGCCCTCCACCGGCTGCGTGGTCGAACGCTGGAAGTACAGGGGGACGATCTCGACGATCCCGCCCACCGCGACGGCGAGCAGGATGAGCACGATCATCAGAAAGTTGCTGGTCTCGATCTTCTCGTGACCGCTCGGGGCATGGGTTGCCATGTGGTTTGCTCCTGTGCGGTTGAGTTCAGGCGTGCGCCGCGGCGACGCGAGGAATCGGCGCGCTGGCCGCCTGGCCGCTCTTCACGGTCATGATCACGTTCCAGCCCATGATCAGCATGCCGCTCAGGTAGAGCAGGCCACCGAGCAGGCGGATCACGTAGTACGGGAAGGTCGCCTTGACGCTCTCGACGAAGGTGTAGACGAGCGTGCCGTCGGCGTTGACCGCGCGCCACATCAGGCCCTGCATGACGCCGGCGATCCACATGGCGGCGATGTAGAGCACGATGCCGATGGTGGCGATCCAGAAATGCAGCTCGATCGCGCGCACGCTGTACATGTTCTTCTTGCCGTACAGGCGCGGGATCAGGTGGTACAGGGCACCCATGCTGATCAGGCCGACCCATCCGAGCGCGCCGCTGTGCACGTGGCCCACCGTCCAGTCGGTGTAGTGGCTGAGGGCGTTGACGGTCTTGATCGACATCATCGGCCCCTCGAACGTGCTCATGCCGTAGAACGACAGGCTCACGATCAGGAACTTCAGGATCGGGTCGTCACGCAGCTTGTGCCATGCACCCGAGAGGGTCATGATGCCGTTGATCATGCCGCCCCACGAGGGCGCCAGCAGCACGAGCGAGAACAGCATGCCGATGCTCTGCGCCCAGTCGGGCAGCGCCGTGTAGTGCAGGTGGTGCGGACCCGCCCACATGTACGTGAAGATCAGGGCCCAGAAGTGCACGATCGAGAGCCGGTAGCTGTACACCGGGCGCTCGGCCTGCTTGGGGATGTAGTAGTACATCATCCCCAGGAAGCCGGCGGTGAGGAAGAAGCCGACCGCGTTGTGGCCGTACCACCACTGCACCATCGCATCCTGCACGCCGGCGTAGACCGAGTAGCTCTTCGTGAGGCTCACCGGAATGGCCATGCTGTTGACGATGTGCAGCAGCGCCACGGCGATGATGAAGGCGCCGAAGAACCAGTTGGCGACGTAGATGTGCTTGACCTTGCGCGTGCCGATGGTGCCGAAGAACACCACCGCGTAGGCCACCCACACGAGCGCGATCGCGATGTCGATCGGCCACTCGAGCTCGGCGTATTCCTTGCCGCTGGTGATGCCCAGAGGCAGCGTGATCGCGGCGCTCAGGATGATCAACTGCCAGCCGACGAAGGTGAACATGGCCAGACCGGGCATGAACAGCTTGGTCTGGCAGGTCCGCTGCACCACGTGGTACGCGGTGGCGAACAGCACGCTGCCGCCGAACGCGAAGATCACCGCGTTCGTGTGCAGCGGCCGCAGGCGGCCGTAGCTCAGGAACGAGATGCCGAGGTTCAACTCCGGCCAGGTGAGCTGCGCGGCGATGATCACGCCGACCAGCATGCCCACCACGCCCCAAAGGACCGCGGCCAGTGCGAACAGCCGCACCACCGTGTCGCTGTAGACGCCGTCTGGCGCCGCGGCGCTGGCGGCGCCGACTTGGTTTTGTGCCATCAAGTTCTCCTCACTACGATGCCGTGGATCGACCCGGCGATTCTTCCGCCCGCCCGCGCGCGCGGGCTTGATCGGTGTCAAGCGCCGGGTCGCCTTCCGTAAGGATGCGATCAGCTTCGCGCTCGAGGTCCTCGAATTGCCCCTTGTGCACCGCCCAGCCGAAGACGGCCACGATGAAGAGCACCAGGACCGCGGACAGCGGAATGAGCAGGTAGAGGATGTCCAAGGGCGCCCGTTCAGCGCGCTGCGCGCAGCGCGTTGAGCACCACGGCCAGCGAACTCATCGCCATGCCGAGCCCGGCCAGCCAGGGCGGCAGCCATCCGACCAATGCCAGCGGGATGCAAACGGCGTTGTAGGCAGCGGCCCAAAGCATGTTCTGGCGCACGATGGACAGCGCGCGCTGGGCACTGCGCCGCGCGGCGACGAGGTCGCCGAGGCGGCCGGAGGCGATCA
This sequence comes from Rubrivivax sp., assembly GCA_016790435.1. Classification (GTDB taxonomy): domain Bacteria; phylum Pseudomonadota; class Gammaproteobacteria; order Burkholderiales; family Burkholderiaceae_C; genus Rubrivivax. The sequence goes on from JAEUPE010000126.1 coordinate 10,540, forward strand.
CGGCATCGGCCTGGCTTCGCGCCACGAGGGCGCCCTGCCCCATGGCCAGGGAAACATCGGCGCGCGCAAGCACCGGCGCGTCGTTGACGCCGTCGCCCACCATGGCCACGCAACGACCGCGGGCCTGCGCGGCAATGACGGCGTCGAGCTTGCCGGCGGGGGTCGCACCGGCGATCACGTCGGTGATGCCGACCCGTTCAGCGAGCCTGTGCGAGCGCGCCGCCGAGTCGCCCGAAAGGAGCGACACGATGACCCCATCGCGTTGCAGGGCCGCCACAGCCTCGCGAGCACCCTCGCGCAATTCCTCTTCGAAATCGAACCTCGCTAGCACGTGCCCGCGCAAGCCCAGACAGGTGCGGGCGGCGGCGTCATCGATGTCGGTCGCGGCGCCGCGACCTCCGCCCATCACCCACTCGGGCGCTCCCAGCCGCCACTCCTGCCCTTGGGCATCGAGCCCGCGCAGCCCATGGCCGGCGACATCTTCGATGTCGTGCCACGAGTCGCCCGACGCGGGGCTCCCGGCGCCGCGCTCCGGCACGGCCGCGACGAGGGCGCGCGCCACCGGATGCGTCGACCACGCAGCCAGCGTTGCCGCCATGGCGAGCGCCGATTGGCGATCGACGAAGTGACGCTCGCCCTGCGTCGTGATCTGCCACCCGTCGAGGCGCAGCCGGTCGCTACTGAGCGTGCCCGTCTTGTCGAAGAAGACCTGATCGACGCGGGCAAGACCATCGATTGCATCGAGCCGTTGCACCATCACGCCGCGGCGGGCGAAGGCCCGGATGGCGGCCACCATCGCTGCAGGCGCTGCCAGCGAGAGTGCGCACGGGCAGGTGACGATGAGCACCGACACGGCGACCCAGATCGCGCGCGAAGGATCGACGACACTCCAGACGGCAGCGGCGCCTGCGGCCAGCACCAGCACGGCCCACAGGAACGGGCCGGCCCAGCGATCGGCCAGGCGCGCCGCCGCCGGGCGCTGCGTGGCGGCGCTACGCATCATCGAGACGATGGCCTCGAAGCGGGTGTCGTTGCCCACACGCTGCACGTGCATCAGCACCGGCGCGCCGAGATTGATGCTGCCGGCGACGAGCTCGCTGCCCTCCTGCTTGGACACCGGGACCGACTCGCCGGTGAGCAGCGACTCGTCGGCCTGCGTGCGCCCCTCGATCAGCGTGCCATCGGCCGGGAAGGCCTGCCCGGCGAGCACGCGCACGTGGTCGCCCGGCACGAGCCGCAGCACGCTCACGCTGTGCACGGTGCCGTCGTCGGCCACGCGCAACGCCGTCTCGGGCAGGCGCGCGAGGCTCGCCTCGAGCGCCTCGGCGGCACGGTGGCGCGCCCGCATCTCCATGAACCGCGCACCCAGCAGGAAGCTCACGAACATCGTGAGCGAGTCGAAGTACACCTCGTGCCCGAAGTGCCCGGCGGGGTCGAAGGTGGCGCCGGTGCTGGCGACGAAGGTGATGCCGATGCCCAGCGCCACTGGCACGTCCATGCCGATGCGGCGGGTACGCAGGCTGCGCCACGCGCCCTTGAAGAATGGGCCGGCGGAGAACGCGAGCACCGGCAGCGTCAGGATCCAACTGCCCCAGTTGAGCAGCGTGCGCATGTCGGCCGAGAGGTCGCCGGGGGCGGCGACATAGCTCGGCGTGGCCATCATCATCACCTGCATGGCGCAGAAGCCGGCCACGAAGAGGCGCCACAAGGCCTGGCGGAATTCGCGCCGGCGCAACGTTCGCGCCGGCGCTGCGGCGTCCGGCACGGCGTCGTAGCCTGCGGCGCGTACCGCAGCGATCAGTGCCGAGGGGCGCGTGGCCTGCGGGTCCCAGCGCACGGTGGCCAACTGGCTGGCGGCCGCCACGTGCGCCGCCTGGACTCCGGCGACACCGCGCAAGGCGACCTCGATGATGCCGGCGCAGGCCGCGCAATGCAGGCCTGAAAGCAGCAGCGAGGACTCCGCCAGGCGTTCGCCGCGCTCGCCGCTGACCCAGCGCGTGAACCGGCCGTGTTCGAGGGGGTCGTCGAGGGCTGCGGTCGCGTCGTCCTTCACTGCGGCGGAAAGCAAGGCCGAGTTCGGGGCGGTCGTCGAGAGGGCTGTGGTCATCGGCTTGCCGACGGCGCGCGTTCGTGCGATGGCCGACCCGATAATCTAGGCTCCCATGCCACCGTCATTCATGATGTATATCAAGCAGGCACGCCACCCGGCCCTTGCCCTCGCACTGCTCATGGTCATCGCCATACCGGCGTCGCTGATGGCGCAGCAGGGCCCCCAACCTCGCTTGCCGACGGTGGACCTCCGGGCCGGCATGCACACGATCAAGGCCGAGCTCGCCGTGACGCCGGAGCAACAGATGACCGGCATGATGTTCCGCAAGGAGATGAACGGCAACGAAGGCATGCTCTTCGTCGCGGACGAGAAGAGCGCGCGCTGCTTCTGGATGAAGAACACGCTGGTGCCGCTGACCATCGCTTTCATCGGCGACGACGGCACCATCGTGAACCTGGCGGACATGCAGCCGCTGGACGAGCGCTCGCACTGCGCCAAGGCGCCGGTGCGATTCGCGCTCGAGATGCGTCAGGGCTGGTTCGACAAGCGCGGCATCAAGGCCGGCGCCAAGCTCAGCGGGCCGCCTTTCGCGGCCGCGCCGAAGTAGGGCCCTGCGGCCTCAGCCGAAGTTCTTCTCGGCGAACGACCAGTTCACCAGCTTGTCGAGGAAGGTCTCGACGAACTTCTGCCGCAGGTTGCGATAGTCGATGTAGTAGGCGTGCTCCCACACGTCCACGGTCAACAGTGCCTTGTCGGCGGTGGTGAGCGGCGTGCCGGCCGCGCCCATGTTGACGATGTCGACGCTGCCGTCCGCCTTCTTCACGAGCCAGGTCCAGCCCGAGCCGAAGTTGCCCACCGCGCTCTTGACGAACGCTTCGCGGAAAGCCGCGTAGCTGCCCCACTTGGCCTTGATGGCCGTGCCGAGCGCGCCGCCGGGTTCGCCGCCGCCGGCAGGCTTCATGCAGTTCCAGAAGAACGTGTGATTCCAGATCTGCGCGGAGTTGTTGTAGATGCCCCCACTGGACTTCTTGATGATGTCCTCCAGCGCCATCTGCTCGAACTCGGTCCCCTTCTGCAGGTTGTTCAGGTTCACCACATAGGCGTTGTGGTGCTTGCCATGGTGGAACTCCAGCGTCTCCTTGCTGTAGTGAGGGGCCAGCGCATCGAGCGTGTACGGCAGCGGCGGCAGGGTGTGTTCCATCTTCGTCTCTCCTGTTCGGTTGGAAATGGCTTTGGAGCGCGGGCGATTCTAGGCAGCCGGGCCGGACCGATCGCGCTGTGTGGGTTCGGGCAAGGCTTCGTTCATCGCGTCGGTCATCGCCTCGTTCAGGCGCTCGAGTTCGCTCACCTGGGCGCGCGCGGCGCCGTCGGCCCACACAGCCCGGATGCGCTGCCCCATGGCCAACTGCGCGGCATGCGTGATGGCCCGGCCCGTGTCGTCCTCGACCCACGCGTAGCCGCGCCGCAGCACGCCTCGCGGATCGAGCGCACCGAGGCGAAGCGCGAGCGCCTCGTGACTTGAGCGCGTGCGCTGCAAGCGCGACGCCGCGACGGCCTGCAGGCGGGCCGCTGCCTGCTGGGTGCGATGGCGCCAGCGCTCGAGAAACGGGCGCGGCGCTTGCGCCAGTCGATGGGCCAGCGCCTGCAGGCGCTGCTGCTGCCCCAGCAGCACCCGCGCTGGCTGCCCGAGCCTCGCTGCGCGCTGGTCCAGGCCTTGCGCCTGCGCCTGCAGCCGGCGCACCACGGCGCGCTCGAGGCGCGCCCACTGCACTTCGAGCGCCGACAGCAACTCGTCGCGCTGTGGCGCGGCCAGCTCGGCCGCCGCGGTGGGCGTGGGCGCGCGCAGGTCGGCGGCCAGGTCGGCGAGGGTGACGTCGGTCTCGTGCCCTACGCCACACACGAGCGGCAACATGCTCGTGGCGATGGCGCGCACGACGCGCTCGTCGTTGAAGGCCCAGAGGTCCTCGAGCGATCCACCGCCGCGCACGAGCAGCAGTGCATCGGCTTCGGCACGTTCGTTGGCCTGCGCGATCGCTTTCACGATGCTGGGCGGCCCTTCGACGCCCTGCACCTGGCAGGAATAGACGACCACCTCGACGTGCGGCGCACGCCGCGCCAACGCCGTGAGCACGTCACGCAATGCAGCGGCGCCGGGCGAGGTGATCACGCCGAGGCGCCTTGGGTGGGTGGGCAGCTCGCGCTTGCGCTCAACGTCGAAAAGCCCTGCCGCCTCCAGGCGCGCGCGCAGTCGCAGGAACTCCTCGTACAGTGTGCCCTGGCCGACGCGTGACATCGCCTCGGCCACCAGCTGCAACTCGCCACGGGCCGCGTAGAGGTCGAGCCGGCCGCGCAACTCGACGCGCTGGCCATCGGCCGGCTGGAAGTCGACGAGCATCGCCGCGCGCCTGAACATCGCGCAGCGCAGCAGCGCTGGCGCGCCGGCATCGTCCTTCAGCGAAAAGTAGCAGTGCCCGCTCGCGGCGCGCGTGAAGCCCGACAACTCGCCGCGCACGGCCACAGGCCCGAAGCGCGACCAAAGCGCATCGCTGCCGGCCTGCAGGAGCGCTGCCACACCCCAGACCGGCCTCTGGGCACCACTGGCGGGCGCCTCAGCCACGCCAAGATCCGCTGTCACGCCAAGCCCGGAACTCCACAGCCGCCGCCGTGCCCGGCCCTCTGCTGCCCGGCACCTGCGCACGAACGGCAGATTCGTGCAAGCCGTTGATGTTCATAGGTTTTCAGGCGCCTGTTTTTTCAGCAGCCAGCCCCGAGGGTTGTCCCGGGGGTCTGGAGACGCCGATCTGGATCACGTTGCCCACAGTCTTTTCCACAGGCGCCGCGTGCAACGGCGCGCAACCTGTGGACAAGGCCGCAGTGCGCGCTCGGCGCGGCCGGGCGGTCTGCGGCTTCGGCAATAATCGCGCCCCGCGGCGTGCCCCAACTGGCCGGCCCAAACAAAGCCTTGCTGTCCATCATACAAGCGGCCGGATGGCCGATCTGGCCTCTCCTGGTGTGTTCCGTCGTCGCGCTGGCGCTCGTCATCGAGCGGCTCTACAACCTGCGAGACGCACTGGTGACGCCCCCCAAGCTCCTTGAGGAAGTCATCTCCGTGACGCGGGCCAACCTGCCCGGCGCCGACGTCGTCAACAAGCTGGCCGAGAACTCCGTGCTCGGCAGCGTGCTGGCGGCGGGCATGCGCAGCGTCATCGCCGATCCGCGCATCGCCGAGGCGGGGCTGCGCCAGGCCTTCGAGAACGCAGGCCGCAAGGCCGTGCACCGCCTCGAGCGGTATCTCAACACGCTCGGCACCATCGCCACTGCGGCGCCTTTGCTCGGCCTGTTCGGCACCGTCGTGGGCATGATCGAGATCTTCGGCTCGCAATCGCCGGGCTCGGGCAACAACCCGCAGATGCTCGCGCACGGCATCTCGGTCGCGCTCTACAACACCGCCTTCGGCCTGTTGATCGCCATCCCCTCGTTGATGTTCTACCGCTACTTCCGAGGCAAGGTCGACGGATTCCAGCTGACCATGGAACTGGCCGCCGAGCGCCTGGTGCCGCACCTGATGCGCTTCGTCGTGCGCGGCACGCCCTGATCGACCGAACGCCGTTGCCCATGAAGTTCAGCCGCCGCCGCGCCGAGGAGCCGGAGATCAACCTGATCCCGTTCATCGACGTGCTGCTCGTGATCCTGATCTTCCTCATGCTCTCGACGAGCTACTCGCGCTTCACGGAGTTACAGATCAATCTGCCCGCGGCCAACTCGGAGCGGCTGCGCGAGCGTCCGAACGAAGTGGTCGTCGCCGTCTCCAGCGACGGCCGCTATGTCGTGAACAAGAAGCCTGTCGATGGGCGCAGCGTCGAGCTGCTCACGGCCGAGTTGGCCGCCGCCGCCGGCAACAAACCCGACAGCGTGGTCATCATCTCCGCCGATGCCATGGCGGCGCACCAGAGCGTGGTCAACGTGCTCGATGCTGCACGCCGCGCTGGGCTGGCCCGGCTCACGTTCGCCGCGCAGGTCCCGGGCAACGGCGGGCGCTGAAGCCGCCTCCGCACGGGTGTCGAACGCCGGCGAGCGGATTCCACGATGAGGGCGGCCGGCGCGGCGCGGGCCCGCGAGGCAGCGGCCGGTGAAGGCGCCTTCGAGCGCTGGCTGGCAAGTGTGTGGTGGCGACCCCGTGCGGGCGCTGCGGCGTGGGCCCTCTGGCCGTTCTCCCGCCTCTACGGCCTGCTGGCTGGCCTGAACCGCAGGCTGTCCGGCTCCACCGCCACGGCGCCCGTGCCGGTGATCGTCGTCGGCAATCTCGTCGTGGGCGGCGCCGGCAAGACGCCCATCGTGATCGCGCTCGTGCAAGCCCTTCAGGCCGCCGGGCGACACCCGGGCGTCATCTCGCGCGGCCACGGTCGACGGGACGCAGCCGGGACGGCGGTCGCGCAGGTCGTCGCGGCCTCCACGGCGCACGAAGTGGGCGATGAGCCCCTGCTCATCCACCGCCGCACCGGTGTGCCGGTCTTCGTCGGGCCGAGGCGAGCCGAAGTGGCCAACGCGCTCTGTACCGCCCATCCGGCGGTCGATGTCATCGTGTCGGACGACGGGCTGCAGCACCACGCACTGGCGCGTGTGGCCGAGCTCATCGTCTTCGACGACCGCGGCGCGGGCAACGGCATGCTCCTGCCCGCAGGGCCGCTGCGCCAGCGCTTGCCGCGTGCGATGCCAGCCCATGCCCGCGTTGCCTACACGGGTCGGTTTGTATCGACCGCCCTTCCCGGAATGCTCGTTGCGCGCAGCGCAACGCGAGTGCTGCCGCTGGCCGCGTGGAGCGCCAGCGACGAGAGCGCCGCACGGCCCCTGGCCTCCTTGAAGGCCCGCCGGTTGACCGCGCTGGCCGGCATCGGGGCACCGGAGCAATTCTTCGCCATGCTCGAGCGCGAGGACCTCGCGATCGACAGGTTGCCGTGCCGCGATCACGCCGAATACGCCGAGGTGCCCTGGCCCGAGGGCACGCGCGAGGTCATCACGACCGAAAAGGACGCCGTGAAGCTGGCCGCGCTGCCGCGCATCGAGGCGACCGTTTGGGTGCTGCCGCTAGACTGCGAACTGCCGGTCGCGCTGGTGCGCGATCTGATCGCGCTTCTGCCGGCCGTACGCGCGCCGGCTCGGGCGTCGGGCCAGGAACCTCACAGATGATCGATCACCGCCTTGTCGACCTGCTCGTGTGCCCCGTGTGCAAGGGACCGCTGGAGATGCGTCGCGACCCGCTGCTGCGGCCCACCGAGCTCGTCTGCCCTGCCGACCGCCTGGCGTTCCCGCTGCGCGACGGCATTCCGGTGATGCTCGAGAACGAGGCGCGATCGCTGCCGGCCGAAGAAGCGGCGCGCCGCTGAGGATCGCCATCTCGCTCGCCGCCCGATGAAGTTCACCGTGCTCATTCCGGCGCGGCTGGCCTCCACCCGCCTGCCCGACAAACCACTGGCCGACATCGCCGGCCGGCCGATGGTGGTGCGCGTCGCCGAGCGCGCCAGCCGCAGCGGCGCCGAGGCGGTCGTCGTGGCCGCCGACGACGCGCGCATCGAGCAGGCCTGCCGCGCGCACGGCGTGCGCTGCGTGCTCACCCGCGCCGACCACGCGAGCGGCAGCGATCGCCTGGCCGAGGCCTGCGAACTCCTGGGCCTGGATGGCGACGATGTCGTCGTCAACGTGCAGGGCGACGAACCGCTCATCGACCCCGATCTCGTGCGCGACACGGCCCGACTCGTTGCCGCGCGCAGCGACTGCGTGATGAGCACGGCCGCCCATGCCATCACCGACGCCGAGGAACTGCGCAACCCCAACGTCGTGAAGGTGGTCCTCGATCGGCACGGCCTCGCCCTTTACTTCTCGCGCGCGCCGATCCCCTGGTGGCGAGACGGCAGCGCCAGCGGCCACGCGCAGCCCGCGCCGGAGGTGCCTCCGCTGCGCCACATCGGCATCTATGGCTATCGCGCGGGCTACCTGCGCGGCTTCCCGCGACTCGAGGCTGCGCCGGTCGAGCGAACGGAGGCCCTGGAGCAACTGCGCGTGCTCTGGCATGGCCATCGCATCGCCGTGCACGTCGCGGACGTCGCCCCGGGCCCGGGTGTCGACACGCCCGCCGATCTGGCCCGCGTGCGCGCTCTCTTCGCCAGCGGCGTCTCCTAGCAACGCCTGGGAACGCCTAGGAAAACCCGCCCTCGCCCGACGTGCCGGCGTCAGCTTGACGCACAGCACCGCGTGATATTCTCGATTCGCACTGCCGAGGTGCGCGTGCGCTCCGGCGCGCGACGAGGCGCTGCGTCGGCCCTCCACACCCACAACGAGAAGCTCGATGAGACTCATTCTTCTGGGCGCGCCAGGCGCCGGCAAGGGTACGCAGGCGACCTTCATCTGCCAGCGCTTCGGCATCCCGCAGATCTCCACCGGCGACATGCTGCGCGCGGCGGTGAAGGCCGGCACCCCGCTGGGCCTGGCGGCCAAGAAGGTGATGGACAGCGGCGCGCTCGTCAGCGACGACATCATCATCGGCCTCGTGAAGGAGCGGCTCGCGCAACCCGATTGCGCCAAGGGCTTCCTGTTCGACGGCTTCCCGCGCACGATCCCGCAGGCCGAGGCCATGAAGACGGCGGGCGTCATGCTCGACCACGTGCTCGAGATCGACGTGCCCGACGCGGCCATCATCGAGCGCATGAGCGGCCGCCGCTCGCACGTGGCCAGCGGCCGCACGTATCACGTCAAGTTCAATCCGCCCAAGGTCGAGGGCCGTGACGACGTCACCGGCGAGCCGCTCGTGCAGCGCGAGGACGACAAGGAAGAGACGGTGCGCAAGCGGCTCGAGGTCTACCAGAAGCAGACGCGGCCGCTCGTCGACTACTACTCGCAGTGGGCGACGCGCGGCGAACCGGGGGCGCCGCGTTACTCGCGCATCTCGGGCACCGGCGCGGTCGACGAGATCACGGCACGTGTGCTGGCCGCGCTGGCCGCGCCAGGCCCCTGACGCGGCCGCCATCCCCATCCTAACGCAGCAGGACAGACAGGCATGGACATCTCTGGCAAGGTCTTCATCGTCACCGGAGGCGCCTCGGGCCTGGGCGAGGGCGCGGCACGCGCGCTCGCGGCCAGGGGCGCCAAGGTCGTGGTCGCCGACCTGCAGGCCGACAAGGGCGAGGCGGTGGCCGCGGCCATCGGCGGCGCCTTCGTCAAGTGCGACGTCACGCAGGAGGCCGACGGCCAGGACGTCGTGGCGCGGGCCACGTCGATGGGCAAGCTGATGGGGCTGGTCAACTGCGCCGGCATCGCCATCGGCGTGAAGACCGTCGGCAAGGACGGCCCGCACCCGCTGGCCCAGTTCGCCAAGGTCATCAGCATCAACCTCATCGGCACGTTCAACATGATCCGCCTCGCGGCGGATGCGATGTGCAAGAACGCGCCCGAGCCCACCGGCGAACGCGGCCTGTGCATCAACACCGCGAGCGTCGCGGCCTACGACGGCCAGATCGGCCAGGCCGCCTACAGCGCCAGCAAGGGCGGTGTGGTTGGCATGACGCTGCCCATCGCACGCGACCTCGCCCGCAACGGCGTGCGGGTGATGACCATCGCGCCGGGCATCTTCGGCACGCCCATGCTCTTCGGCATGCCGAAGGAGGTGCAGGACGCGCTCGCAGCGAGCGTGCCCTTCCCCAGCCGCCTCGGCACGCCGCAGGACTACGGCAAGCTTGCCGTGCACATCTGCGAGAACGACATGCTCAATGGCGAGGTGATACGCCTCGACGGGGCGATTCGGCTGGCGCCGAAGTGATCGCGGGTTGGTGAGCGCGACGCACCCTGCTGCGGCGCGCTGACGATCCAACGCGCCAACACGCTGCGTTGCGCGATCAGACCATCGGCTTCTGCGCGATGGCCAGTCTCCAGCCCGGGTTGCTGCCCTCGCCGCTGTACGCGCCGCGAAACGTGCTGTCGTAGGCAGCGCCGTTGAAGTCGCGGTTCCAGTCGGGATAGGCGGAGACCGCGCTCAGGTCGATCGCCGTCTTCTTGAGCATGGCCACCTTCGGGAACAGGTCCAACGAAGGCATCGCCGCCAGCGGACTGGCCAGGTAGCCGGCGGAATTCGTGCGCGTGTCGCTGACGTTGTCCGCGGCGCTGCCGCCGGCGCTGGTCACAGACACCGTGGTTCCTCCGGCGAACACGGCGTTGCCGACGACGCGTTGTGTCGTCCCAGCCGCGCCACCGCTGACGGCAATGCCGGTGCCGCCGGCGACCACCGTGTTGTGGAAGATGCGGATGTTGCGCACCGCACCGTCGTGTGTCTGCACGCGCACGGCCGTGCCACTGGTGACGAGCACGTTAGCGTAGAAGGCCACGTTGCCCTCGCACTGGAAGAGGCCCTCGCTCGGGTTCTCGTACAGCAGATTGCCGTAGATCGCGAAGTCGTTGCTCGATCCAGCCCCGCTCGGCGGGCAGTCGCCGACGAGCAGGTTGGGCCGGGCCAGGTCACCGGTCGAACTGTTGCCCGACTTGGCGAAGACGTTGTGGCGGATGATCGTCGTGCTCTTGCCGGTGGGCATGCCCGCAGGCACGGTGCCCCAGGCGGCCTGCCGCTTGACCTGCATGCCGTAGCCGATGGTGTCGCGCACGACGTTGTATTCGATCAGGCCGGCAACGAACGGGCTGTCACCGGTGGAGTTGCCGAAGTACATGCCAGTGCCAGCGCCGACGATGAGGTTGCGCCGCACGATCCAGCCCCAGGTCGGCTGGCCGGTGGTGGAGATGGCCACGGTCTGCTGGTCGTCGCCGAAGCCGTGGAAGTAGCAGTCCTCGATGGTGATGTTGTTGCAGGGCCCCTGCACGGCCACGCCCGCCGCGCCCAGGTCGCGCCCATTCACTTCGAGGCGGCGCACCACGATGTGGCTGGCATTGCTCAAGCGCACCGTGTTGTGCGTGCTGCGCCCCATCAGCACCGGTAGAGGTCCGGTGGCTGGGCCGGTGATGACGATGGGGGCCGCGGCCGTGCCATTGAGGTTGAAGATGGGCAGGCCCGGGACGTTGCCTGTGTCGGCCCCGCCTGCGGTGACGCCGTAGTTGCCGGCGGCCAGCACCAGCGTGTCACCGGCCTTCAACGCCGCCAGGCGGGTGAGGTAGTTGCTCGGATCGGCGTTGACGATGTTTCCAGGCGCCGGTGTTGGAGCCGGTGTCGGAGCCGGTGTAGGCGCCTGTGTCGGGGCCGGTGTGGGGGCAGGGGTCGGTGTCGGTGCGGTTGTCGGCGCTGGTGTCGGTGATGGCGTCGGGGCAGCCGTCGGCGGGCGCGTGGGGCTTGGCGTCGGTGCCGGCGTCGGGCCTGGCGTTGGTGAAGGGGTGGGTGCGGGTGTCGGCGAGGTCGCCGGCGGCGCCGCAGGCGCCGCAGGCGCCGCGGTCGGCAACGGAGCCGCTGCATCGGATTCATTGGCGCCGCCGCAGGCCGTCAGGGCGGCGCTGCCCACGCCCAATGCGGCGGCGCGCAGGAACAGGCGGCGGGTAGCCTCGAGATCTCGATTCATGGGTCGCGAGTGATGTCGTTCGACCCATTCTTGGCTCAGTCCATCAGAGACCGGAAACGGCATGTTTCTGGCCCGCGAGGACCAGCCGCGCTGCCGTGGCGGGGCTATCGAACCCGCCGAACGCGCGGGCTTTGCGCGACGCCTTCGATGTTGATGAAGAAGCTGCCCAGCAAGCCTCGGCTGATGCGGACCTTGGGGTCGCGCAGCCGGTAGCTCGCGGTGCTGCCGTCAACGATCTCCCACACCTGCCCGTTTGCCAGGCGCAGCCGCGCCCCGGGCGTCCAGCCATCGAACTCACCCTCGATCGCACTATCGATCGACTGCGGCAAGGTCGTCACCGGCCGCTCGGGCAGGCCGAAGTCGCGCAATGGCGGCGGCGTCGCCACGGCAGCGGAGGCCGCCGCAGAAGCCGCCGCAGAAGCCGCCGTGGGGGCTGCCGCGGAGGCGGCCGGCGCCAAAGCCATCGTTACGGGAGCGCTCCCGGACCCGGTCGTGCCGATCGCCACCTGGGCGGGGCCTGCGGTCGCCCGAGCCGGCAGCACGATGGCGTCGTAACACGCGATGCGCGCGGCGCTGTCCGTGATGACTCGGCAACGTCGCACCTCGGTCTCGACGGACGAGGCCTGGGCCATCGCCTGTCCACCGCCAATCGCCATCCAGAACGCCATCAGGAAGACGCGGCCGCTCACGGGGACTTCACCAGTGCAGTGATCGCATCGCCGACGTCGCGTTCGATCATCGAGGCCATGGCCTGCAGCTTGCCCTTGGCATCCAGCCAGTTCCAGGGGTCGCCGCCGCCCGCCCCGGTCTGCGAGGCCACGACCACGTCACCTCTTGTCACTTCCCGCTTGGCCACGACCTGCATCGAGCCGAGGTCGACGAACGAGATGCGGGCATAAAGATAGGGCGCGAGATAGCCGACGGTCCGCTCGCTCGTTCCCGCGAGCTGGAGTTGGGTGATGCGATCGACGTAGAAGCCCACGCCTTCCAATCGCCCCGAGCCGAGCGAGACCCGGCCCGTGTTCATGCGCGCGTCGGCGCGCAGCTTTTGCACCAGGATGAGGTGGGTCATGCCGGCACCGCGCAGCGCCTCGGCCAACTCGCTGGGCAGGGTCGCCTTCTGGCCGTCGACCCAATCGGCCTGGCCGCGGTAGTAGCGCGGCTCGTTGACGAGCATCGGCATGACCTTGGCCGCGCTGTCCACACGCGCCACGGCCTTCATTGCCGTCCCGAGCACGACTCGCTCCAGCGCCCCGCCCTCGATGCGCACGTTCTCACGTGCGTTCTGATCCAGTTTGGAACCGGTGGTGCCTTCCTGCCCGACGACGACGAACTCGTCGGCCACGAGTGACATGACACCGATCACGCGCGGCTTGGACTGCGCCAAGCCGACTGAGGGCAGCGCACCGGTGAGTACGGCGGTGAGCAACACCACTGCCGCCGCTTGGCGGCGGGTCGACCTGTCAGGACGCGTCATCTTCGCGCTCCCCATTGAGAACCCGGAAATGAAAAAGGGCCCGGCTGCGCCTTCGCGCTGGCCGGGCCCGCACTTGGGATCGACGGCTACATCAACCGATCACAGCGACATGCGCACGCCGACATAGTAGCGGCGCCCGATGGCGTCATACACGTCGGCCGAGGTGCCTGCGCCGGTCGTTCCGACGAGCGAACCGTTGGTGTCCATGCGCGGGGGCTTGGTGCCGAGGGCGTTGTCCAGGCCGAAGTAGAACGTCGACTTGCCCAGCGTGTAGTTGAGCTGGAGGTCGAGGTACGTCTTCGACGGCACGGTGATCGAGCCCGCGGGCAGGCCAAAGCCGTCCACCAGCAACTGATCGTCGACCGCAGACTTGCCGATGTAGGTCGTCGTCGTCGCGATCGAGAAGGGGCCCATGCTGTAGCCGAGCGACAGCGCGAACTTGTCCTTCGCCGAGCCGATTTCACCCGCATACACGTCGGGCGCGGAGCCCGGCAGCGGCGTGACGCTGCCCTTGGACAGGCGCGTGTAGGCAAAGCGCGAGTTCAGACGTCCCGGCCCGATGCGATCGGCGTAGTTGACCGTCAGGTCGTAGCCTTCCGTGGTCAGCCCGCCGCTGTTGGTCACCGATGCATCCACGAAGGACAGCGAGCCGGCGCTGTTGGCGCCGACCGCCGCCGCGCGGCGCGTGATGAACTGGCAGAAGCTGGCGTCGCCCGTATAGCACTGGCTCAGGATGAACTGGCGCGGCGTCTCGACGATCGCGTCGGCGATGTCGATCTTGAAGAAGTCGAGCTCGACCGACAGGTTGCGCAGGAACGAAGGCGTGTAGACGATGCCCAGCGTCCAAGACTTGCCCACTTCCTCGTTGAGGGCGGGGTTGCCGCGGTCGAAGCCGCTGATGCCCTGCAGGTCGGCCTGGTTCAACGTGAACGTGCCGCCGTTGGCGGCGATGTTCGCAGCGACACCGGCCGCAGCGCGGCACCGGTCGGCCAAGGTGCCGGTCTGCACCGCGGTCACGCCATCGCACGGATCGATGATGCCGGTCGGGAAGTCCTGCGTCGGCGGCGAATACAACTCGCTGATGTTCGGCGCGCGAGTCGAGCGCGCCGACGTGCCGCGGAAGCGCAGGTCAGGCATCGGGCTCCACTCCAGGCCGGCCGTCCAGCTCGACACGCTGCCGACTGTCGAGTAGTCACCACCGCGCACGGCGCCGTTGAATGTCAGCGAGCGGACGCCGGGGAGGTTCTTCAGCAGCGGCACGCGCACTTCGGCAAACAGTTCCTTCACGTGGAACTCACCCTCGGTGCGGGGGATGACGTTGCCGCCGTTCAGGCCCGCACTTTGCAGCGGGTCGAACTCGCTTCGCGAGTACTCTTCGCGCCATTCGTAGCCGACGGCCAGCGACACCGGGCCGGCCGGCAGCGTGAACGGTTCGCCGCGCACGATGCCGCCGACCAGCTTCTGCGAGGTCATCGTGACCAGCAGCGACGGCGCGATGATGTAGCGAAGCGCCTCGGGCGACAGGGTGTTGAAGCCGAAGACGTTCGCCGGGGCACAGCCTTCGGCGCGGGCCTGCGGGTCACGGCAGATCGCCTCGGTGATGTTGCCGTCGCCGTCAAGGTCGGTGACGTCGGGCACCGCCTCCATCGCGTTGCGGAAGTTCACCACGTTGTACTGGCCGCCAGAGACCTGCGACTCCTTGGTCGCGCCGTAGCCCGCGAAAGCCTCGTAGTCCCAGGACTTCAGGATCGTGCCCTTGAAGCCGCCGAGCACGCGGAACGTGTCGCGATCGGCCGTGCTGCCGCGGCTGCCCACCTCCGACAAACGCCGGGTGAACGAATAGTCGCGCAGGCCGTCACCGTTGGTGTCGGTCATCAGGGCCAGCAGGCCCGCCGGGATCAGCGGGTTGGCACGAATCGCGCCTTCGTACAGGAACTCGGCAGGGCCGACGCCGCCGGCCGGGTACAAGCCCCCCACCTCGGCCGCCGAGTCCATCGGGAACGGCTCGAGCCGGCTCTTCACCTGAGTCGCCGCGTAGGTGCCCTCGAAGAAGACGCTGTGGTTCTCGGCAATCGCCAACTCGCCCTTGGTCGCGAACAGGTAACGCTCGGTCGGCACAGCCAGGTAACGGAACGCCTGGCGGTTGAAACCGGTGGCGCCCACACCGTCGCCCGCCGGCCCGTTGGTCGAGAACGGAATGATGTTGCCGGCGCGGTCGAACGTGCGGTTTGCCGCACCGCCCGCGGCAGCGCCGTTGGTGTCGTAGAAGACCCGTCCCTGCGGCGCGAAGCTCGAGAAGAACGGCGTCGTGAAGGTGAAGAAATCTTCCGGCGCACCCGTGAAGTTGGCGTTGTCGATGTTGTCGGTCGGCTCGCGCGTCCAGCCAGGCACAGCGCCCTGCTTGCTGTAGCCGAAATGGGCCATGATGTTGCTGCGGCCGTCGGCGCTGGTGAGGCCGCCGGTGAGTGACAGCACGCCCTTCTTGTCGTCGCCCTTGGAGCTCTCGCCGTAGCGGACGTCGATGACGACGCCGTTGAAGGCCTTCTTCAGGATGATGTTGACGACACCGGCCATGGCGTCCGAGCCATAGGTCGCCGAGGCGCCGCCGGTCAGGATCTCGATTCGCTCGATGAAGTCGGTTGGGATCGTGGTCAGGTCGACGGCGGCGCTGCCCGGAAGGCCGGAAACAAAGCGGCGGCCGTTCACCAGCACCAAGGTACGGTCCGTGCCCAGGTCCCGGAGGTCGACCGTGGCAACGCCGGCACTCGCCGTCTGGAAGTTCGAGTTCGTACGACTGATCAGCGGCGTGCCGAGCGACGGCAACTTGAGCAGCAGTTCCTGCACGTTGGTCACGCCGGACTTGGCGATGTCCTCGCTCGTCAGCACCTGAACCGGCGCGGGCGACTGCGCACCGATGGACAGGATGCGCGAACCCGTGATCTCGACCCGCTGGTCGGTGGACTGCGCTTGTGCGGTACCGGCCAACAGGCCTGCACCACCGACCAGCATGGCAGCAGCCACACCGACCTTGGTCTTCTTGAACATGGAGAACCTCCTACGATTGGATGGAATCGGCAGCAACGGGCCGGTCATGCGGAACGGCTTGTGAGCCAGCGCATCCGCACTCCCTCGCAAGGAATGCGCCTGCAATCCGCGTAACCAGCGTGCAACCGATTGTCGGGTCGGGGTTTCACCCGGTCGCTACGGGAAAGCGATAGCGGGCACCCTTGGCCGCGCGTCTCGTTGGTTCGGAACAACGCCCATCGCGCACCGGAAACAGGCCCACGGCGCATCGCGACAGGGCGCCACCGGAACGGACCGACCCGACGAAAAAGGGCGGGCCGTGCGGCCCGCCCCTTGACCAGAGCGTCGCGCCGGGCCGGCGGCGTGCCTCAACGGCACGCGCCGAACGCCGCGGCTCAGAACCGAACGTTGACGCCGAAGTTGTAGAACCGCCCGATCGTGTCGTAGGTCTGCGGGAAGGTGTTCCCCGAGTTGGCGCTCGTCGTGCCGATGGTGTTGCCGACGATCGGCGGGCCCTTGTCGCCGGCGTTGTTGACGGCGAGGCTCAGGCGCACGTTCTTCGTCGCCTGCCAGGCGGCATGCAGGTCGAAGTAGTCGTACGCCGGAATCTCCGCGTACGCCGGCAGGAAGTTGGTGCCGCCGGGTTCCTCCGTGGACTTGCCCAGGTGCCGCCAGACATAGCCGAGGGTGAAGTCGCCCACGCTCCATGTCGTGCGCTGGATCCACTTCTGCTTGAAGTTCGGAGAAGCGAAGGCGTTGCCGCACGCGACGCTGTAGAAGCCGTTGCAGTCCCGGTTCACCGCTGCCGGCGTCGCCTGGAACTCGAGCTTGCTGACCTGGGTGTACTGCAGGCCGAGATCGACACGGCCCCACTTCGGGTCGAGGCCGACATCGCGCAGCGGCAGGCGGTAGTTGACCGCGATGTCGTACCCGCTCGTCTTGAACTTGCCCAGGTTCGACAGCGCCG
>JAEUPE010000150.1 GCA_016790435.1 Rubrivivax sp.
CGGCGGAGACGAGGGTGTGGGTGGTGCGGATGAGGAGCTGGCCGCGGCCGGGGCGCGGGCAGGGGACGTCGGCGATTTCGGTGGCGCCGTTCTTGAGGTTCTGGAGGATCTGCTTCATGAGGCGCGGTGCCGTTCGTGGCCGTTCGCACGTCGCGGGGGGCGGTCCCGGCTAGCCGCGCGAGGCCGGTGCCGAAGGCGCTCGCATTATCAGCGCCCGGTCGCGGGCTCTCTCGACCGGGCGTCGCCCCGTTTCGTTCAAACGTGCCGGCCGACGGCGACCGGGTTCATCGGGTGGCGCTTCAGCCGCAGGCAGGGGCGTTCGACCCCCCACCAAGAAGCTGCTGCAAGCGCAAGCGAGATGCCGACAACGCCGACCACCGCATGCAAGCCGAGCCCGACCCAGCCGGCATGGATGAAGAGATTGATCACGGGCACATGGTAGATGTAGACACCATAGGAAATGTCGTTGCCACGCAGCAGCCGGTGGCCCAGGGCGGGCCGTGTGTACGCGAACGCGAACACGGCCGCGGCCAGCAGCACGGACAGCAGTGGGTTCATCGCGTTGCCGATGTCCATGCCCAGGACGCGCGTGGCAAGCATCGCGGCGACGATGTAGGCGACGAACCAGGGCAAGAAGCGACCGGCCAGCCGCGCGTGCACGACCTCGAAGTGCCGCTGTGTCAGCACCCCGAGCAGGAACAAGAAGATCCACGGCACGAAGCTCACGTTGAGCAGCTTGAACGGCAGCGTCGCGCGCAGGTCTGAACCGACATGATCACGGCCAAGTTGCGCCAGCAGCGCCAGCGCCAGCAACGCGAGCAGGCTGCTGCGCCCGCGCGCGGGGTCGCGGTCATCGACGCGGGCCACGGCATAGACCAGCGGCAACAGCACGTAGAACTGCAACTCGACAGTGACTGACCACAGGCTTCCGTTCAGCACCCCGGTTCCGAATCCACGCATGAAATCGGGATTGAAGAATTGGACGAAGGTGACCTGCCCGGCGATCCAGGCGACGAAGAGTGCCGCAGAGAACTCGCGGCTGCGGAAGTAGCCGGTGAACGCCACGCTCGCGACGGCCACCAACGTGCACACGATCAGTGCCGGGTAGATGCGCAGCGCCCGGTTCTGCGCGTACTCGCGAAGATCAGGGTTGCGCTCGAACGAGCGGCTGATCAGGAAGCCGCTGACGAAGAAGAAGATGGGCACGCCCGGGAAGAGTGCGGCGAACTCGCGCAGCGCCGGCAGGGCCGCCACCTGCAGGTGCTGGACGGCGTGCTCGAACGCCACCTGCAGGGCCGCGAGCAGCCGGATCAGGTCGAAGTTGTTGACGCGGAACTTTTCGTCCATTTCGGCGTGCTTGACGCAGCGTCGGGGCGGGGCTCGAGCCGAGGGGCGGTGCGGAAGGTCAGGCCGGCCGGGTCGCAGTGACCGCCAGCAACGACGACGGCAACACGCTCTGCAGCCACGGCGGCATCACGGGATCGAAGGGCTCGATGGCATCGACGCGCATCGCTGCCGCTTCGACCGCGCGACGCAAGCCTCCTGGCCCGCAGGTGTGGCGCGAGACGGTCAGGTACTCGAATGCATTGCGCCCCGCCAGTGCAGCCACGCGGCGCACCACGACCTGTACGGTGCGCACCGCGGAGCCGGTGCGTGCCGCGGTGAGCAGCAGCCGGCCGCCGGGCCGCAAGACACGTGCGAACTCGGACAAAGCGGCGCCGGGTCGTTCCAGGTACTCCAGCACGCTGGAGCACAACACGCCGTCGAAGGACTCGTCCGGATAGGGCAGCGACTCCACGGTGTGCACGACCCGGAACTGGAATGGCCCGCTGCTGCAATCGCCGCCCATCTGCCGCGCGGCCGCGATCATCGCCGGCGAGCCATCAACGGCTTCGCCTTGCGCCCCGAGACGGGCCAGGGTCTGCGTCAGGGTGCCGGCGCCGCAGCCGGCATCGAGCCAGCGCGAACCAGGCCCGACGAGCGGTGCGAGCCGGCTTTCGATGAAGTCGAGCCGGCGCCGAAAGCCACCGCTCGCATACCCCTGATGCCAGCGCGAGGCCAGCCGTTCGTGGAAGTGCGCGCCGGAGGGGATATCGGTCTTGTGCATTTCAGGTGGGCAGGGAACGTTCGGCAATCGCCAGCAGGCGGTCCACGGCCTGTTCGGCTCCGAACTCCCGCTTGGCGAGCGAGTAGCCGGTTTCGGCAAGCCGGGTGCGGTGCGCCGCGTCTTCGATGACGCGGCACAGCGCCTCGGCCAAGGCCTTCACATCTCGCGCCGGAACCAGGGCAGCTGCTCCCGTATCACCGATGGTCGACGGGATGTTGCCCACCGCCGTGACGACGCAGGCGAGGCGGCAGGCCATGGCCTCGATCATCGCATTGGGCAGGCCCTCGGCCCACGAAGGCAATGCGAAGACGTCCGCCCGGCGCAGCCGTTCGAGCTTGGCCTCCCCCTGCAGCCAACCATGGAAGTGCACGCGGTGGCCCATCCCGTGGCGGTGTATCCACTCGGCCACCTCGCCTGCGGCATGCCCGTCGCCGACGATGTCGAGCCGGAAGTCGAGCTGGTCCTTGAGGTGCTCGCACGCGGCCAGCAGGTCGAGTACACCCTTCTCGCGCTCGACCCAGCCGAGATAGAGCAGCGAGGGGGGCGGCAGGGGAAGCGGCGTGTCCGGCATCGCCCGGCGCGCTTTCCCGATGGCGAGCAGTTCGGGAGTTGCGGTCCAGTTGGGCACGACCGGAGCGCGGTGGGCGGGCAGGCCGAGCGCCCCGATCGCGAAGCGGTGCCAAGCCGCGCCTTGGCAAACGATGTCGGTGGCACCACCGAAGGCCAGGCGCCGAAGCAGCGGCCAGCGTGCCAGCACCTCAAGTGGCGCTGGCGGCACGCCGCGGGGCAGCAGGATGGCCGGCCGGCGCCGAAGCCGCGCGTACCAAGCCATGACGCCCTTTTCGTAAGCGCTGGCGCCGGGCGAGGCGAAGAGCATCACCACCTGCGGCCGCGCTCTTTCGAAGCGGACGGCAAACCGCACGAGGCGCAACAGCGCTCGCGCGGTTCGCACCACGAGGCCTGGCGGGGGATTGCTGGCCTGGGATGAGTCGAGCAGCGTCAGCTTGGCGCGCGACGGCAGCGAGGAATCGAGCAGCACCCGGCAACTCGTGGCGATGCCGCCGACGATGGGCGAGTCGGCGCGCGGAAAGGCGCCGACGATCATGACGCGCAGCGACTGCGTCATGCGGCGCGGGCCCCTTTCGGGCGCGCGCTTTCGGGCCGGCCCCGAAGGAGCGCTTCGTAGCGGTCACCCAGCCGAGCCTCGGTCAGCTCAGCGCGCGCGAACGCGAAGGCACGCGCGGCCATGGCCTGTCGCTGAGGCAATGTCATGGCGCCGAAGCGGACGATCGCCGCGCCGATGGAGGCCGGGTCCGCCGGGTCGAACAGCACGCCGCGTTCGCCTTCGCCGGCAATGGCCGGATGGTCGCACACGGCCGAGAGGAGCACTGGGCGCGCGGCCGCGAAGGCTTCGCACACGGCGTTCGGAAATCCCTCGTAGAAGGCCGGGTGGATGAGGGCGTCGTGGGACTGCAGCAGGTCGGTGATGTCTCGCCGGCGGCCCAGCCAGTGCCAACGTTCGGCCAGCAAGGCATCGCCGGCGATCTGCGCGGCAAGCCGGGCGCACAGGGCGCGGCCGGCGGGCGACGGGTCTTCCGGTCCGGCCCAGAAAATGTCGGGTACCGTGTGGCCCTGGGCCTGAAGCCATTGCAGCGCCTGCATCAGGCCCAGCGGGTTCTTCTCCGCGCCGACGCGGCCGATCGCCAGCAGGCGCAGGCGCTCGCCGGGCACGGGCAGCGGCGTCGCGCGAAAGGCGTCGGTCGCCAGGCCGTTGAAGATGCAGTGAACGCGCCGGCGCAGCCAGGCGTGCCTCGAGCGCAGCCAGGCTGCCTGGGTCTCGCTGTTGGCCACGACCGCATCGCAGGCGACGAACAACACGCGAAGGCAAAGTGCGCGCAGGCGCTGGCGCCACGAGCGACTTTCGGCGAGATGGCTGCTCCGCTCCGAGACCAGCAGGCGCGGCCGTGTACCGCTGGCCAGTCGGGCGGCGATGGTGTAGATCGCCGGCGTGGCCAGGAACGCGACGACACCGTCGGGCCGTGTGCGCCGCAGCAGGCGCGCCAGTGCGCGGGCCACGCCTGAGCTGCCGATGCGGCGCTTCGGCGCCTCGTGAACGGGGATCGCCGCCCCGTCCAGGCGGCCGCGGAAGAAGTCGTGATCCGGGTGATACACGAAGACGTCGACATCGTGTCCCCGACGCCGAAGTTCGCAGGCCAGCCCGACAAGCTGCCGCTGCGCACCTCCGCTGCCGAGGTGATCGATGACACAGAGGATCTTCACCAGAACTTGATCAAGAACCACGCCCCATGCACCAGCAGCAGGGACGCCAGCAGGAAGCCCAGGACGGCTGCGTACTGACGCCACGCCGGTGGCCGGGAGATGTCGGGGCCCACAGCCAGGCAGAAGGCCGGAACGAGAAAGGCGCCGAAGTGGCGTGACTCAAGGCTTGTCAGCGCCACGCCGACACCGAACACCAGCACGAGCGTCAGCATGTAGGCATCGGCGGTGCGCAGACCAGAAACGGCCCGCCCGCGCACAGTTCGCCATGCTGAAAGCATGAGCAGCGGCGTGAAGGCGTAAAAGAAGAAGGCGTTCAGCGACTTCAGCATCGCGCCTGCGGTGTCGAATTGAAGCCCGGACCACACCGGGATGGGGTACAGCAAGAGGTGCGCCATTCCCACCACGGCGCGGATCGGCTTGGGCTGCTGGACGATCAGCGCGGCGCCGAGCGAGTCGGCGGCCGCCTGCTGGGCCACCTGCTCGCCATAAACCTCTGCGCCTCTGGACACCACCTCGCCGACATCGCCCGAGAAGTTGGCCACCAGGACCGCCACCACCGTCAGGCCGGCGCCAATCCAGATGGCGCGCGGGCCTCGGCGGGGCTGCGCCGCCGGCGCCACGAGGAGCCGCGTGACCAGCGCGATGCCGCCGATGACCATCGGAACGAGTACGAACTCCTGTCGCATCAGCCCGAGCGCCAAGCAGAGCACCGCCGTGAATCCGAGCGAAAGGGCAAATCGCCAGGCGCCCGGCCGCAGCAGGTGACAGAGCCAGACATAGAACGAGAGGGTCACGAGCAGCAGGATCGAGGCGTCGCGCAGGTGGATGGCGCTGTAAAGCCAGAACAGCCCGCAGGTGGACAGCATCAGGCGCAGGCGAGCGAGTCGCGTGCCGTCACCGGGGTACAGGCGCTGGCACGCCCGCGACGCGATGACGGCCGCGAGGGCCACGGCCAGGATGTTGATCGACAGGCCGATGTAGCGGCCCTTTTCGAAGCCGATCGCCTCCATCCCGTCGTACACCGCGCGCCAGACGACGATGGCACCGACGCCTTCGGTGATGAGCATCACGTCGGCCAACGACAGGCCGGAGGCCTCCGAGCGCGACACGTCGTAGAACATGCCCGCGTCCGAGCCGAGTTGAAGCGGGTCGCGGAAGATCTCGGCGTACAGCCCACCGATGCCGGCCATGAACCAGCCGATGGTGAAGACCAGAGCGAACGTCACAAGGCTCTCGCGACGATCGCCGGCCATTGACGCGAGCATGGCACCGACCAGGAATGCCAGCGCAAACACGCCGAGCGGCTGCAGCGAGGCATAGCTGGCCACGGTGAGCGCGCAGCCGCCGAGCGCCGCGATGCAGGCCAGCATCGGGCCCAGCGGCGGCGATCCCGGCCCGGGCAAGTGTTCGGTGGAGGGCGTGGCGCTCATCGATGCCCGACCATCGCCCTCATGCGGCGGGATTCGCCAGCCCGTCGGCTAGCCATTGCTGGAACATGAGGGCAGGCCAAAGCACGTCCCGCAGGTCGGCCTTTCTCGCCAGGTGCTGCTGCCAAGCGGCGCGCACCGCCCGCGGCTCGAGGAAGCCCTCGCGCCGCAGGCGCCTTTCGTCCAGCAGATCCTCGGCCCAGGGTCGCAACGATGTGCGAAGCCATTCGTCCAGCGGCACCCCGAAGCCCATCTTCGGCCGGTCGATCAGTTCGACCGGAAGGTGGCGTGCCAGCAACGTGCGAAGCGGCCACTTGGCGACACCGTCATGACGCCGAATGTCGATTGGCAGTTGCCAGGCCCATTCGACGATGCGTCGGTCCAGCAGCGGAATGCGGACCTCAAGGCTGTTGGCCATGGCCGTGCGGTCGACCTTGGTCAGGATGTCGTCGGGCAGGTAGGCCAACGCGTCGGCGTACATCGCGCCCTCGATCGGACTGTCGTCGAGCGATTGGGGCAATGTGATCACGTCGGTCGGCATCTCGACATCCTTGACCACGCCCGTGTAGGGCAGCCACTGGCTGACCATCCGGGCGTAGAACTCGCCGCCGTTGCGGCTGCCGGCGAGGTGCAACGTCTGACGGGCACGTCGCGGCGCGACGCCCAGGGCACCCAGGCGGGCACTCGCGCGCCGCCAGGCACCGGGCCAGCGTTGCAGGCGGCTCCAGTTTGCCGCCAGCCTGGCGTAGCGCGAGTAGCCGGCGAACATCTCGTCGCCACCATCACCCGAGAGGCACACGGTGACGTGCCGCCGTGCAAGCATCGACACGAGATAGGTCGGGAGGGCCGAGGAGTCGCCGAACGGTTCGTCGAACCAGCTGGTCATCTTGGGCACGAGTTCGAGCACTTGCGCGTCCGTCAGCTGCAGTTCGGTGTGCACGGTGCCCAGGTGCCGGGCGACACGCCTCGCGTATTCCGTTTCGTCGTGCTTCCGGGAAGGAAAACCGATCGTGAACGTGCGCACCGGCTGCGTCGACACCTGCTTCATCGCGGCCACGACGAGCGAGGAGTCGATGCCTCCGGACAGGAAGGCCCCTACGGGCACGTCGGCCACCACTTGTTCGCCGACCACGGTGTGCAGAAGGTCGGCGAGTTGGTCGACCGCCTCTGCTGCGGAAGGGGCAGTGTCGAGGCGGCGCGCCTCGACGACTTCCCTCAATGCCCAGAAAGGCGAAGGCATCGCGGTGTCGGCATCGTTCGGGTTCTCGCGGATCGACAGCACGGTCCCTGGCGGAAGTTTCGACAGGCCGGGGTGGATGGTGCGTGGCGCACCGATGAACCCGCGCGAGAACAGGGCGGCCAGGGCGCCACGATCGACGCCGCCTTGGTAGGCGGGATGGTGGCGCAGCGCCTTGAGTTCGGATCCGAAGACGAAGTCGCCGCCGATGCGGCCGTAGTACAGCGGTTTCTCGCCAAGGCGGTCCCTGGCGAGGGACAACGTGCACGTCTCACTATCCCACAGGGCCAGGGCGAACATGCCGGCACATCGCTGCAGGGCCTTCGGCAGGCCCCAGTGCGCGATCGCGGCTAGCAGAGTCTCGGTATCGGAGTGCCCGCGCCATGACTGCGCCGGCAACGCTCGCCGCAGGGCCAGGTGGTCATAGATCTCGCCGTTGAAGACGATGACAAAGCGGCCGCTGGCTGAGCGCATCGGCTGTGCACCCGCGGGCGAGAGATCAAGGATCGAGAGGCGGCGGTGTCCGAGAACCAGGCCATTGCTCGGACTCGCCCATGTGCCCTGGGCGTCCGGGCCGCGGTGCGCCAAGGCGCGTGTCATGCGCTGCGCGATGTCTTCCAGACCGGCCGCAGTGAACGCTGAGCCGCGATGCCACAGACCCGCAATTCCGCACATGGCTGGGAAGAACTATGCGGACGGCGCGACGCGTTTCGTCCTCACGCCGAACGCCGGAACACCATCTCGTGACAACCCAGGCTGGTGGCGCGCTGGCCGTTGACGAGTTCGAACCCGCGAGCGCGCAGATAAGCCTCGAGTGTTCCCCAGCTGGCGAACTCGTACGGGAAGCCTCCCATCCAGTCGATCATGTCTCGATGCACGCTCATGCCTCGGCGCTGCCGGTACTCGATCAACGGTCGAATGGCCGCCATGGGTCGAAGCTTGAGCGTGTACTTCATGATGTTGACGGCATTGGCGAGGTAACCGAGGGTGTACGCGTACGCCTTGTTCAGTCCGCCGGGCAGTCGGTTGTAGAAGAACTTGACCGCCCACCAGAGGTGAGACTTCCATCCCTGGTCGTTGTAGATTGCGATGAACAACAAGCCACCCTGCGCCACCCGAGCGATGCAGTGCTCCAGCGCCACCCACATCGAACCTGTGTGATGCAACACCCCCCAGGAGTAGACGATGTCGAACTGGGGCAGTTGCCCCATGTACTGCGGGTCCAGTGCCGAGCCGGCTTCTACCGTCCAGCGCTCATCCCCGTAGCGACGTCGCAGCTCGCGCGTGCATTCAACGGACTGAGGATCGAAGTCGAACGAGTGCACCGAGGCACCCAGACGCAGGGCCGCGAGGCTCGACAGGCCGCTGCCGGAGCCGGCATCGAGAAAGGTCCTTCCTGCGAGGGAATCGACTCCGAGCAGGTGCTTGAGCGAGGCCACCGACTTGGCAATGCGGTCCTCGTCCAGGTCTTCGAGGAACCGCGTCCAGTTCTCTCCGAACTTGAAGCGCGCGCGCTGCGCGACATCTCGCGCGTGTTGATCTAGGACTTCGCTCATCTTGGCCTTGGCCGGTGCATGCCGTGGGGCCCCGTGGTGCGCAGCACCCTCCGGCACTATGCACTGTGGCAGCCACCGTGCCGCTGCGTGGCGGCTCGCTGCGAGCCGCGACAAAGACGCGATTCTAAGCATCCGACCTGCCCACCTTCGGCGCCTGTCGCCGCGCCGAACCCGCGTACCGTTTCAGGGCACATCTTGCAGCGTGCGCACGACGCTCACGGCGCCGGCCCGCGCGCCGAGGACCCTCACGTCTCGCAACTCGTCAAGGCGGAATCGCGATTGATTCACGAGCAGGGTGACCTGGTCTCCCGCCTCGGCGCGAACGACCTCCAGTGAGTTCACTGCGCGGTCCCGGAGGGCCAGATGCTGCTCCAGTTCCAAGGAACCCAACGCAACGATGCGGTCTTCGAGGCGTACGAGTCCACTCCCGTGCGCTGCCGAGATGATCAGCGGAAGCCGGATCGTGCCGCTCCAGCCCGCCGCGAGCTCGAGCCGGATCGAGGCAGCGCGGGGTGCGGTGAGGCCGTTCCAGCTCTTGACCGAGGTCGAGTGCCCCTGGGCATCGATGACGAGACGGGCGCCAGGGGGCAGCACGAAAGGTTCCGGATCGAAGGCGATGACCGGCACCTCGTCGTACCAGGGCTCGACATGGTTGTCGCTGTCAGTGGCATATAACGCGACGGCGTAGGCCGAGTAGGCCGGGGCGATGCTGGTGGCGATCGAAGGCTCGATGGGAAGCATGAAGTCCCACAGCAATCTCGAGACATCGGTGAAAGGAGCCACGGGCGAGGAGATCAGGGAAGGATCCTGGGCCAATTGTTCGACGCCCGCGATGCGGCCTTCGCGGTCCAGGTAGTAGGCTTCCAGGTCGGGGTCGAACACTGCCCATCGCCCCAGCACCTTTGCCTCGGCCACCACGTGCCCGCTCAGGAACCAAACCCGCGACTCGAGGCCGGCGCGTGTCGCCAAAGCGCGATACACCGAAGCAGCGTCGTCGCAGAGCCCGAAGCCGATCGAGTTGAAGTAGACGACCGGGGCATGGGACCATCGGTGAGGCGAGTAGGGCTCGAAGTGGTATCGGTTGTCGCGTACGAACTTCCAGAGCGCGACGGCGAGGTCGGGCTCGCTCGGCCGAGGACCTGAGCCGACGACCTCGTTCAGTACGTCATCTTCCGTGCTGAAGAAGCTGCGACCGTTGATGACCAGCCCGAACCTCGCTTCGCTGTCGCTCTGGTTCTCGAGAACGACCTTTGCGAGAGGTGCCGACAGGTCGGAGGACCGATCCGTGGCCGCTTCTTCGCTGCCTCCGCACCCGATCTGGATGAGCATCCCGAAGCCGGCCAGCATCGCGGCCGACCAGTGGCGCGCGTTGCGCCATCCGTGGCGCTTATCGGTTGCGGCGCGCGAAGAGTCCGCCAGTTGAATGTGGGTCGATGCCATGTTGCGTCCGCCGAGTGCAGACGTGGCTGTCTGCCTGGTTCGGGGACCACGCCATGACGCCCTGCGCACCGATTGCCCAAAGGCTAGGCGCCGACGCGGTCTTCGTGGCCCGGTGAAGCCTGTGAAAGAAGGGCCAGATTGACCGATCGCGGGCCAGGTGGCTTCCTCGAACACGGGGGTCGCTGCCGACATGGACCAGGAGGCCGTGCGTTTCTCACACCCGCGCCGGTGTCGCGGGGGGGGGGGGGGGGGGGGGCCGCGACCCACGGACGCCGCGGGCCGGCGGGGGGCGCACCCCCATCCCGAGCCACCAGCCCCCCGGGCCGGGCCACCCACCGACCCCCCGCCCCGCCCTGACGCCGCCGCC
>JAEUPE010000164.1 GCA_016790435.1 Rubrivivax sp.
TTCCCGCTCGCCGCGATCCCGTTCTTCATCCTCGCCGGCAACCTGATGGAGACGGGCGGCATCTCGCGCCGGCTGGTCGAGTTCGCCAAGAGCCTGGTGGGCGGCGTGCAGGGTGGGCTGCCGATGACCTGCGTGCTCACCTGCATGATCTTCGCGGCGGTGTCGGGCTCGTCGGTGGCGACCACCTTCGCGATCGGCGCCATCCTGATCCCGGCGCTCATCAAGCACGGCTACCCCACGCCTTACGCGGCGGCACTTCAGGCGAGCAGCGCCGAGCTCGGCGTCATCATCCCGCCGTCGATCCCGATGATCCTCTACGGTGTCAGCGCCGAGGTCTCGGTGGGCGAGCTCTTCATCGCCGGCTTCGGCCCGGGGCTGTTCATCGGCGGCTCGTTGATGTTGTTCTGCTACCTCTACTGCCGCTACAAGGGCTGGGGCAAGAACGACGGCGACGGGCGCCTGCCGGTGGGCCGCGCCACGGCGCAGGCGGGCTGGGCGCTGCTGATGCCCGTCATCATCCTCGGCGGCATCTACGGCGGCATCTTCACGCCCACCGAGGCCTCGGCGGTGGCGGTGTTCTACGCGCTGGTCGTGGGCATGGTCATCCATCGCGAGATCCGGTTCGCCGACCTCGTGCGCATCCTGCAGAAGTCGGTGATCTCGAGCGCGGTGATCATGTTCATCATCGCCAACGCGGGCCTCTTCGCGTTCCTCATCACGCGCGCCGGCGTGCCCGAGGCCATCGGCCACTGGCTGCAGGAGGTGTTGAAGACGCCGGTCCTCTTCCTGCTCGGCATCAACGTGGCGCTGTTCTTCATCGGCATGTTCATCGAGACGAGCGCGTCCATCATCGTGCTCGCACCCATCCTGGCGCCGGTGGCGGTGCACTTCGGCATCGACCCGGTGCACTTCGGCCTGGTGATGGTGGTGAACCTGGCCCTGGGCATGATCACGCCGCCGTTCGGCGTCAACCTGTTCGCGGCCTGCACGGTGGCGCGCATCTCGCTGGACCGCATCGTCACGCAGCTGATTCCGTTCGTGCTGGTGGTGCTGGCGTGCCTGATGGTGATCACCTACGTGCCGGCACTGTCGCTGACGCTGCGCGATCTGGTCTACGCGAAGTAGGAGCCCGCGGCTGCGGGCGAGACCAGCGCCGAGGCTCGCCGGGCCTCAGGCGCGGAATGCCTCCAGCACCGAGCGGTCGACCTCCACGCCCAGGCCCGGGCCGGTCGGCACCTCGACGAGGCCGTTCACCATCTGCAGCGGTTGCGTGATCAACTGCTGCCGGAAGGGGTGCGAAGAGCGGTCGTACTCGAGCACCGGCTCCAACGGGAACAACGAGTGGTGCGCCACCGGCACTGCGGCGATGAACTGCAGCGCCGCCGCCTGCGCGATGGCCGAGCCCCAGACGTGCGGGTTGACCAGCACGCCGTGCGCCTGCGCCAGCGCCACGATGTGCCGCCCGGCGCTGAGGCCGCCGCACGAGCCGAGGTCGGGCTGCGCGATGTCGACGCAGCCGGCGCCGAGGAAGTCGCGAAAGCCGAAGAGCGTGTGCTCGTTCTCGCCGCCGGCGATCGGCATGGTCAGCTGGCGCCGCATCTCGGCGTAGCCGCTCAGGTCTTCCGGCACCACTGGTTCCTCGTACCAGCGCAAGTCGTACTCGGCGAGCGCGCGCCCCAGGCGCAAGGCCTCGGCGCGGCCATAGGCGTGGTTGGTGTCCACCATCAGCCGCACCGGCTTGCCCTGCAGCGCGGTGCCGATGGCGTGCATGCAGGCGATGTCGTCGTCGACGCCGTAGCCGAGCTTGACCTTCATCAGCGTGAAGCCGGCGTCGAAGTGGCGCAGGGCCTCCTCGGCCAGCCGCGCGGCCTCGCCCTGGCCTCGAATGCGATAGAAGCCGGTGGCGTAGGGCTGCACGCGCGCGCGGAAGGCGCCTCCCAGCAGCTTGTGGATCGGCAGGCCGTGGTGCTTGCCGGCGAGGTCCCACAGCGCGGTGTCGATGGCGCTGATGGCGGCGACGACCGAGCCCTTGCGGCCGTAGTCGCGCGTGGCGTGGTACATGCGGTGCCACAGCACTTCGGTGTCGAGCGGATCGGCGCCCAGCACCAGCGGCTTGAGCGCGTGCTCGATGGCCGCCGCCGCGATCTCCGGCGGCTCGAGGCCTTGCGCGAAGGCTTCGCCCCAGCCGATGAGGCCGTCGTCGGTGAGGACCTCGACCAACGTGGCGCTGCGCTGGCGCACCCAGCCTTGCGAGAAGGCGAAGGGCTCGGCCAGCGGTGACTTGAGGACGTGGACCTTGAGCTGGGTGATCTTCATCTGCGCTGCTCCACGGTGGCGAGGATGGGACCCGGCCCGCTCGGCCGGCGGGCTGCCGGATGCGGGCAGGAGTCGGGGCCGAAGGCGCCGCCATTGTGACGAGCGTGAGTGGACAGGCGCGCCACAATAGACTGTGTCATGTCGAAAACCTTGCCGGCCTCGCCTGCGACCTCGAGTCCTCCCGCCAAACCCCTCGGCAACTACTCGCCCGTGCGGGTCGTTCCGCTGGGCGCGGTGAACTTGGCGTTCGTGTCCGGCCTTACTGCCAGCGGCCACGCACCGGACGACGTGGCAGGCCAGGCGGAGATCATCTTTGCGCGCATGCGCGAGCTTCTGGTCGAGGTGGGTGGCGATCTTGGCCATGTCGTGAAGATCACGACCTTCCTCACCGACATGGGCGACTATGAGCGCTTCAACGCCGTGCGCAACCGCGTGTTCGCCGGTACCGTGCCGCCGCCGGCCAGTTCCACCGTGGGCACCACCGCACTCCCGCGGGCCGGCTGCCGGGTGGAGGTGGAGGCCGTGGCCGTGATCCCTGCCGCCTAGACCGGGCTATCGCGCGGGCAGGCGTGGCAGGCGTGCCGCGGCGTCTTCGATCCTTTTCGCGCAGCTCTGCAGCGGCGCGAGCAACGGGTTGGTCGCCCTGCGTCGAGTGTCGTTGGCCGACGAGAGCGTGCTCAGTGCAATGGCGCCGACGACCTGCCCATCGCGGTCGGTGACAGGCGCCGCCACCGCCCTGAGACCGATGTCCAGTTCCCCGTCGACCTCCGCCCATCCTTGTTCGCGCACGCCGGTGAGGATCTTGCGGAGCACGCGCGGATCCGTCACCGTCAGCTTCGTGATGGCGTCCAGACGTGCACGCGCGAAGTAGGCGTCCAGGTTCGCCTTCGGCAACGCCGCGAGCAGGACGCGCCCCATCGCGCTGGCATGGGCCGGCAGGCGGTCGCCGACCTTCACCGTGATGGACATCAGGCGCCTCGCTGAGGGCATTCTGATCACGTGCACGATGTCGGTGCCGTCGAGCACGGCCGCGGAGCCGGATTCGCCGGTGTCTCGCACGAGTTCCTCGAGCAAGGGCCGGGCGACGTCCCAGATGCTTGCCGAGGACAGGTAGGCGAAACCGAGTGCCAGCACGCGCGGGCGCAGTGAAAAGGCCTTGCCGTCGAAGGCCGCGTAGCCGAGCGTGACCAGGGTCAGCAGCAGCCGGCGCGCCGCAGCGCGGCTGATGTCGGCCCGGCGCGCCACCTCGCTCAACGTGAGCGCCTCCCGTCCGCTGCCGAAGGCCTCGATCACGGCCAGCCCGCGCGCAAGCGAGCTGACGAATTCCTCCGGATCCGGGGCGTTGCTTGACAAGGGCGGCGTTGGCGTCGACGATGAACGAACAAATGTTCGCATAGCGAACATCTCCCGTCCAGCCTTCCGGTCTGTCCAGCCCTTTGCGTCTCCGGCGCTCCCACCCGCACACCATGACCGACAGCCTCAAAGTCCACCGTCTCAGCGAGTCGCAACGTGTCACCTACGGCCCGCTGGCGCACTACTTCCCGCTGGCGGGCGATGGCGAGACTCCCGTGCGCACGGGCATCCAGGTCGGGGAGCCGGGTTATGTGGCGCCGATGCACTGGCATCCCTACGTCGAACTGCTGTTCGTCGTCGAGGGCGAGGCCGAGGTCTGGCTGCAGGGGCAGGAGAACGCGCCGCAGCAGATGGTCACGGGTGACTGCGTGGTGCTGCCGGCCGGCATTCCGCACAGCTTCCGCACTGTCGGCGACCGGCGCATGCGCCTGTTCGGCATCCATGTCAGTCCGACGCGCACCGTGAACTATCTCGACCGCCAGACCGACAAGGATGGGTACCCGGTGCTCGACGCTGCGCTCAACCCCGTCGCAAGGACGGGCGCCTGACGTGTCGCTGATCGAGGGCGAGCAGGGGCGCGACCACGAGGTCGTCTGGCGCGGCATGACGCGTGCCCAGATTGCCGCGCAGTACAACCCGCAGATCGCCGTGGCGGACCCGGCCCGCTACGGTCGCGA
This sequence comes from Rubrivivax sp., assembly GCA_016790435.1. Taxonomy (GTDB): domain Bacteria; phylum Pseudomonadota; class Gammaproteobacteria; order Burkholderiales; family Burkholderiaceae_C; genus Rubrivivax. The sequence goes on from JAEUPE010000164.1 coordinate 4,347, forward strand.
GAACCGGGAGGCCAGCGCTGCCGCGAGGTCCCGGCTCGCCGGGACGATCGACATCCGCTACGGCCCCGGACCGCGCCAGCTGCTCGACGTCTTCCCAGCGCAGGGCGCGGCGCTGCGCCGCCAGGGCCTCGCCCCGGTGCTGCTGTTCGTCCATGGCGGCGGTTGGCGCACGCTCGATAAGTCCGTCTACTCGTTCGTCGCCCCGCCCTGGTCCGACGCCGGCGCCGTCACCGTGCTGCCGAGCTACGGCCTGCTGCCCGAGGTGCCCTTGTGGCGCATGGTCGAGGAGATCCGCGAGGCGATCGCGTGGGTGGTCAGCCATGCAAAGGGCTTTGGCGGCGACCCGGAACGCATCGTCGTCGCCGGCATGTCGGCCGGTGCGCAACTGGGCGGCATGGCGCTCGCGCACGAGCCCTCCGCGCGGGTGATCCGTGCTGCCGCGCTGGCCAGTTCGGTCTACGACCTCGACGCGCACCGCTGGCACGGGCGGCACGACGACATGGCCCTGGACGATGCGCTGGTCGCGAAGGCGAGCCCGCTGCGCAACCCGCCGCTCGACGCCCACCTGCCGATGTCGCTGTCCATCGGTGCCGACGAAACGCCGGAGATGCTGCGCCAGACGCGCGAGTACCACGCCATGCTGGCTGCACGCGGGCACCCGGTGCGTCTGCACGTCGAGCCCGGGCGGCATCACCTGAACATGGGCCGCGTCTTCGCAGAGCCGCAGTCGGCCACCTTCCTTGCGCTGCACCGCCTGCTTGCCGACACCGCCTGAAGTGTCGAACCCGTCCTGCAACGCCGAATCTCCCCAAGGAGCCCTGCCGATGAATGCCGCCCGTCGCACTCTCTTCGCCTGCCTGCTGGCGGCGCTCGTCGCGCCCGCCGCGCCTGCGCTCGCGCAGGAGTGGCCCGCCAAACCCATCCGCCTGATCATTCCGTACCCGCCGGGCGGCCAGACGGACATCGTCGGCCGCTGGCTCGGCACGCGGCTCTCGGCCGCGCTCGGCCAGCAGGTGGTGATGGACAACCGCGCCGGCGCGCAGGGCATCGTCGGCATGAGCGCGGCCAAGGCGGCCGAGCCGGACGGCTACACGCTCGTCTACAGCAACGTCTCCATCAGCCTCATCAACCGCTTCGCGCACGCCAAGCTGCCATACGACGCGCTCACGGATTTCGAGCCGGTCTCGCTGATCGGCTACACGACGCTCGGGCTTGCCGTGCCCCAGGCCTCCGGCCTCAAGACGCTGGACGAGCTGGTCCGGCACGTGAAGGCGAACCCTGGCAAGTCCACCTTCGCCTCGTTCGGCATCGGCAGCACGGCGCACATCTACGGCGAGATGTTCAACGGCGCGGCAGGCCTCGACATGGCGCACGTCCCCTACAAGGGCACGGCACCGGCCACGCTCGACGTGGTGGCCGGGCGCGCCACCGCCGGCTACATCGACTTCTCCAGCATGGGCGCCATGATCCAGGCCGGCAAGCTGACTGTGCTGGCCGTCACTGGCACGCAGCGCTGGCCGCAGTACCCCAACGTGCCGACGTTCGGCGAGCTCGGCTTCCCGCTCGACCTGCCGGGTTGGGCCGGCATCATGGCGCCCAAGGGCACGCCGCGCCCGGTGATCGACCGGCTGAGCCAGGAGATCGCGAAGATCCTGCGCACGCCCGAGGGGCAAGCCGACATGCTCGAGAAGGGCGGCATCATCGCCGTCGGCAGCACGCCGGGCGAGTTCGCCGAACGCCTGCGGCGCGATGCGCCGCGCTGGGGCGAGGCGTTCGCCAAGTCTGGCGTGAAGCCGCAGGAATGAGCGGGGCCAGCATGGCGCACCGGCTCGAAGGCAAGATCGCGTTCATCACCGGTGCTGCCGGCGCGCAGGGGCGCGCCGCGGCGCGCGCCTTCGCCCGCCACGGGGCGCGCGTCGCACTGGCCGATGTCGACGAAGCCGGCGTGCACGCGCTGCAGCGCGAGGTCGAAGCGCAAGGCGGCGAAGCCGTCGCGCTCACCTGCGACGTCACCTCCGAAGACAGCGTGAAGCGCGCCGTCGAGGCCGCGCTGTCGCGATTCGGCAGCCTGAACGTGCTCTACAACAACGCCGGCATCAACAACGGCGGCCCCACCGAGGCCGAGCGCGACTGCGACGTGATCCGCCTGCCGCTGCACATTTGGCAGCGCATGATCGACGTCAACCTGACCGGGGTCTTCCTCTGCTCGAAGCACGCCATCCCGGCACTCATCGCCGCAGGTGGCGGCTCGGTGATCAACATCTCGTCGACGGCAGGCATCCTCGGCAGCTCGATCTCCGGCCACACCTACTCGGCGACCAAGGGCGGGGTGAACTCGCTCACGCGATCGATGGCGGCCGCCTACGCCAAGCACCTAGTGCGCGTGAACGCGATCTGCCCGGGCTCGCTCGAGCCGGTGATGAAATTCGGCATTCCGCGCACGCCGCAGCGGCAGAAGATGCTCGAGGCCAACTATCCGATCGGCCGGCTGGGCACCGAGGACGACGTCGTGCACCTCGCGGTGTACCTGGCTTCGGACGAATCAGCGTGGACCACCGGCGCCGTGATTCCGGTCGACGGCGGCTTCACGTCCACGTCATGAGCGCGGGCCACATCTCTTGCGATCCGCACGCCGGGCCGTCGAAAACGGGCGCCGAATGAGCATGAAACCGGCCAAGGACGCGGTCGACATCGGCATCGTCGTCGGTGACATCCAGGCCAGCCTGGCCTTCTACGAAGGTTTGCTCGGCCTGGCGAAAGTGCAGGAGATGCCGGTCTCGTTCGGCACCATGCACCGCCTGGCCTTCGGTCACAGCTTCATCAAGCTCATCGCGCCGAAGAAGGTGCCGCCTGCGGGCACTCTGGGCCTCGATCAGGCCCTCGGCTTCCGCTACCTGACGTTTCCCGTCACGAACATCGACGAGGTCTGCGCAGCCTGCAGGAAGGCGGGCGTGAGCTTCGACGTCGAGAGAAACGAGTTCAGGCCGGGCGTGACCATCGCCATGGTGCGGGACCCGGACGGCAATGTGGTCGAGTTCGTGCAGCGTGGTTGAGGTCCAGCGCTGCAAGTCCCCGATTGACGCTCCACCAAGGCCCGCATAGTCTCGCTGCGATCGCCCTGGCATCTACATCGTGCAACTGCCGCCACCCGCCGGCACAAGAAAGGTCCTTCATGAAGCTCCACCTGTCGCGTCGCGACTTCGGCCTCGCGGCCTCGAACATGCTGCTGGGCTCGGTGGCCGGTGGAGGCCTGCTCGCGGCCGGGCCGGTGATGGCGCAGCAGAAGACGGTCAACCTGGGCACGTTCGGCAGCGTCGACGTGCAGAACTACATCCGCGCCAAGGGCGCGATGGCCAGGACCTTCGGTGCCGGTACCAAGGTGGAGTTCGTCACCGTGCGCGCAGGCTCGGAGGTGATCGCGGCCATCGCCGGCAACAGCCTGGACATGTGCAACCTGGGCTCGAGCCCCATGGTCGTGGGCTATGCCAACGGCGTGCAGGCCTCGCTCGTGTACGTCTACAAGAACATCATCGACAGCGAGGCGCTTGTGGTGCAGAACAGCGCCAACATCAAGACGCTGGCCGACATGCGCGGCAAGCGCGTGGGCCTGCCCTTCAACACCTCGGTGCACTTCGCCGCGCTGGCGGCGTTCAAGACGGCCGGGCTCGGCCTCAACGACGTCAAGCTCATCAACATGCGGGCCGACACCATCGCCTCGGCCTGGGCGCGGCGCGAGATCGACGCCAGCTACATCTGGGTGCCGGTGGTGCCCAAGCTGGTGGAGGACGCCGGCACCATCATCTTCAAGACCGGCGACCTCAACGCCACAGGGCTGGTGATGTTCGACGCCTTCCTCGTGCGCGACGAGTTCAAGAAGAAGCACCCGGACCTCGTGCTCGCCTTCCTGAAGGACTTCGAGCAGCTGGCCGTGACCTTCAAGCAGAACCCCAAGGACGTCGTCGAGACGATGACCAAGTTCCTCGGCGTGGACGAGGCGGCGGTGATGCGTTCGCTGAACACCTTCTATCCCGTGTCGGCCAAGGAGCAGCTCACCGCCAAGTGGCTGGGCAAGCCGGGCGAGCGCAACTCGGCCGTGGTGCGCACGCTGCAGACGCAGGCCGAGTTCCTGAAGGACACCGGCCAGATCAACGCCCTGCCCAAGGACATGAACGGGCTGATCGACACGAGCTTCGTCGCGCAGATGGTCTGAGCGGCCGAGCGACGTGGTGGAGCCGGCGGCAACGCCCATCGTCAAGGCGCGTTTCGACCAGGTCAGCAAGCGCTTCGGCAGCGGGCCCGACTCGGTGCTCGCGCTGGAGCCGATCTCGATGGACATCGTCGAGAACGGCTTCGTCTGCCTCGTCGGCCCCTCCGGGTGCGGCAAGAGCACGCTGCTGAACATCCTGGCGGGGTTCGAGACGGCCACCAGCGGCCGCGCGCTCATGGACGAGCAGCCCGTGCGCGGCCCCGACTCGCGCCGCGGCGTGGTGTTCCAGCAGGGCGCGTTGTTCACCTGGATGAGCGTGCTCGACAACGTCGCCTTCGGCCCGCTGGCCACCGGCAAGGCGCCGGCAGAGGCGACGCGCATCGCCATGCACTTTCTCGAGATGGTGGGCCTGGCGGCCTTCGCGCGGCGTTATCCGTACGAGCTCTCGGGCGGCATGCAGCAGCGCGTGGGCATCGCGCGGGCGCTGGCCAACGACCCGCAGATCCTGCTCATGGACGAGCCCTTCGCGGCGCTCGATGCGCAGACGCGCGAGTTGCTGCAGGAGGAAATCAAGCGCATCTGGCAGGACACGCGCAAGACGGTGCTGTGGATCACCCACAGCATCGAGGAGGCGCTGTTCCTGGCCACCGACATCGTCGTCATGACGGCGCGGCCTGGGCGTATCAAGGCGCGCTTGCGGCCGCAGTTCGCGCTCAGCCGCGACCCGGCCGTGGTGGCCAGCGCCGAGTTCGTGCGCATGAAGGCCGAGATCTTCGGCATGCTGCGCGAAGAGGCGCTGGCGGCGCAGGAGCAGGAGGCGCCGCGATGAACACGCAGGGCACCACGAAGCCCGGGCGCTCGCGCTGGATCAACCTCGGCTCGTTCGTCTCGCTGCTGCTGCTGTGGACGCTCGTCACCACGCCGCTGGGCGACAAGCCGCTCGTGGCGCCGCTCTTCCTGCCCTCGCCGATGTCGGTGTGGAACACGTTCCTCAACCTGATTCAGAACGGCTACCAGGGCAAGAGCCTGTGGTATCACCTGGGCATCAGCCTGTTCCGCTTCGGCCTCGCGTTCACGCTCACCGTGCTGGTGGCCGTGCCGCTCGGTCTGTGGATGGGCATGAACGAGACGGTGAAGGCGGTGCTCGACCCGCCCATCGAGATCAGCCGCCCGATGCCCAAGCTGGCACTGCTGCCGCTGCTCATCATCTGGTTCGGCATCGGCGAGGTGGCCAAGGTGGTGATCATCGTGCTGGCGCTGTTCCCCATCCTCTCCATCAGCGCCATGCAGGCGGTGCGCGGTGTGGGCCGGCGCAAGGTGCAGGCGGCGATGGCGCTGGGCGCCTCGCGCGGCATGATCTTCCGCCGCGTCATCTTCCCGGCCAGCCTGCCGGGCATCTTCACTAGCATCCGCGTCAGCATCGGCCTGGGCGTGACGATGCTGGTCGGCGCCGAGATGATCGCCACCAGCGCGGGCATCGCGTTCATGGCCATGTCGGCCTCCGACTTCCTGCTCACCAACGTGGTGATCGTCGGCGCGCTGATCATGGCCACGCTCGGCTACACGTTGGACCTGTGCGCGCGCGCGCTCGAGAACCGAATCGTCCACTGGGGCGGGAAGGAAGGCTGAGATGACGACCCTACCGCCACGGGGCACACCCTGGCCCGAGTTGAAGACGCAACTGCAGGACGCCGGCAAGAACGACGTCGACTGGCGCCGTGGCCGCGTGCCGATGTTCATCCACTACGCCGGCGAAGACGTGCTCGAGGTGGCCAAGCAGGCCTACCTGATGTACTTCTCCGAGAACGGCCTGGGGCTGCGCGCTTTCAAGAGCCTGGCCACCTTCGAGTCCGAAGTGGTGGCGATGGGCCTGGGGCTGCTGCACGGCGACGCCGGCACGCGCGGCGCCATGACCACCGGCGGCACCGAGAGCATCTTCCTCGCCGTGAAGGCGGCGCGTGACCTCGCGCTCGAGCGGCGGCCCGGCATCGGGCGGCCGCAGATGGTGCTGGCCGCCAGCGCCCACCCGGCCTTCGACAAGGCCGCGCACTTCATGGGCTTGCAGACGGTGCGCACGCCCCTGCAGGCCGACTTCCGCGCCGACCCGGCCGCGATGGCCGCCGCCATCACGCCCGACACGGTGATGCTCGTCGGCTCCGTGCCGGCGTTCCCGCACGGCGTCGTCGACCCCATCGCTGACATTGCGGCGATCGCGGCGCAACGGGGCCTGTGGATGCACGTGGACGCCTGCGTCGGCGGCTACTTCGCACCCTTCGCGAAGAAGCTGGGCGTGCCCCTGCCCGACTGGGATTTCGCGGTGCCCGGCGTCACTTCCCTTTCCGCCGACCTGCACAAGTACGGCTATTCGGCCAAAGGGGCTTCGACGTTGTTCTTTCGCGATGCCGCGAGCTTCGCGGGCATGGGCTGGTACTTCGACAACTGGCCTCGCGGCCAGTACTTCACGCACACGCTGGTGGGCACGCGCGCGGGTGGCGCCATCGCCGCGGCCTGGGCGGTGATGAAGTACCTGGGCGAAGAAGGCTACCTGCGCATCACCGAGCGTGTGCTGGCCACGCGGCGGGCGATCCAGGACGGCGCCGCCGCGCTCGGCCTGCCGACGCTGGGCGACCCGCAGCTCTGCATCCTGGCCTATGGGTCGCCCGATCACGACATCGCGGCCATCGGCGCCGGCCTCAGCGCGCGTGGGTGGGTGCCGGGCCATACCAAGGAGCCGGCCGGCATCCACCACATGCTCAACCTGACGCACGAACCGGAGGTGGGGCGGTATCTGTCCGACCTGGCCGCTGCGATGGACGACGCCCGCAAGGCGGGCGGCAAGGCGCGGGAGGTCTCGGCGCGGTACTGAGGCTGGAACTCGTCGCTGCGGACGGTGACAGGGGGCCCACGAGGCCTGCCCGATGTGCCGGTGGCCCGGCATGGCGCGAGGACGCTGCGGCCAGGGCTCAGTGCGCTGCAGGCGGCAAGGCCCCGAAGCGGAAGCTCGAGACGACGATGCCGCGCGAGGTGTCTTCGTGGTAGCCGCAGATGCCTGCCTCGTCCTGCGCGGCGCCACTGGCCACCATCAGCGGAACGAGGTGCTCCTCACGCGGGTGCGCCGCGCGCGCGGCCGGTGCCTGCGCCCATTGCAGCAGGTGCTGCTCGCGCTGCGACGGGGCGGCGGCCACCACGGCCTGCTGCAGCCAGCCGTCGAACGCGATGGAGGCGCCGCGTCCGGCGGGGCCGAATGCACGCAGGTTGTGGTAACTCAGGCCGCTGCCGACGATGAGAACGTTCTCGTCGCGCAGCGGGGCGATGGCACGGCCGAGCGCCAGGTGCGCGGCGGGGTCGAGGCCGCTCTTCAGCGAGAGCTGCACCACGGGCACGTCGGCCTCGGGATACATCACCGACAGCGGGACGAAGGTGCCGTGGTCGAAGCCACGCCGCGCGTCGGTCTCGGCCGGCAGGCCGGCGGCCTCGAGCAGCCCGCGCACGCGCTCGGCCAGGGCCGGCGCGCCGGGCGCCGGGTAGCGGATCTGGTAGGTGTGCGGCGGGAAGTTGTAGTAGTCGTAGAGCATCGGCGGCTGCGCGCTCGTCATCAGCGTGAACTCGCCCTCCTCCCAGTGCGCCGAGACCATCAGCACCGCAGCGGGGCGCACACCGATCTCGCGCGGTATGTCGGCCAGCGACTTCGCCAGGCCCGCGTACGAGGCGCGCGCCTCCTCCATCCAGGGCCAGGGGCCACCGCCGTGCGAAATGAAGTAGGTGGGCAGGCGCATGGATCGTTCTCCAGGATGCCGGATCGGCAGGACGGGCTGGGTGCGCCTTGCCAGTGTCGCACCGGGTGGCTCACCGTCGGGATGCTGCCCGCTCGTTGATTCGACGCAATGACCGGCCGGTGCGCGTGGGAAGAATGACCCTTGCCGCTCTGGCTCGAACGTCCGTGGCGGGAAGGTTGTTCCACTCCTCCGTGAAAGGTGAATCCATGTCCCGATCGCAATGGCCTCGTCTGGGCCGTCTGGCCCTGGCCATCACGCTCGCCTCGGCCGCAGCGCTGCCGGCCCTGGCGCAGACGCCCGGTACCGCGTCGACCGCCACGGCAACGCCGGGCTTCGCCTCGAAGCAGGTGCTCGTCGCACCCATCACTGGTGTCGAAACCAAGCAGGTGGTGTTGGTATCGGTTTCGCTGGCACCAGGCGCCTCGGCGCCGGCCCACATGCACCCGGGTGACTGCTACGGAAGCGTGCTGGAAGGGGTGATCGAGTTGCGCGTGCAGGGGCAGGAGCCGCGGCGGATCGCCGCCGGGGAGTCGTACGCAACGCTGGGCAACGTGCCGCACCAGTTCACGAACGTGGGCGAAGTGCCGGTTCGGCTGTTGAACACACTGGTCGTGGAGAAGGGGAGGCCGGCCACCCAGCCCGCATCGGCGCCGACCCGCTGAGCCGCTCACTCCCCGCGGTTGCGCACGGGCCGGCGGCCCGCCGCATCACTCAGCGCTGGCCTCGCTCACCCCAGCATGTTCGTGTCGCCGCACACCGAGAGCGACTGGCCCGAGATCGTCGCGCCGCGCGGGCTGGCCGCGAAGAGCACGAGGTCGGCGAGTTGCTCGGCCGTCACGTACTCCTTGATCGAGGTGTAGCTGAAGGCCAGGCGCTCCATCTCCTCGAAGGAGATGCCGCGCGCGGCGGCCTTGGCGGTGAGCACGCGCTTCTGACGGTCGCCAGCCACGATGCCGGGCAGCAGCGCGTTGACGCGGATGTTGTCGGGCCCTAGCTCGGCAGCCAGCGAGCGGGTGAAGCCGACCACGCCCCACTTGGCCGCGGCGTAAGGCGTGCGCAGCGGAAAGCCCAACCGCCCGGCGAGCGACGAGACGTTCATGATGCTGGCGTTGCCGCTTTGGCGCAGGTGCGGCACCGCCAGGCGCACGCAGTTGAACTGGCCGGTGAGGTCGATGGCGATGCAGCGGTCCCACTCGGCGGGTTCGATCTCCTCGACCTTGCCGGTGGGGCCGGCGACGCCGGCGTTGTTGACGAGGCAGTCGAGCCCGCCGAGGGTGGCGAGCGCACGCTCGAAGAGCGCGGCGACCTGGTCGCGTGCGGCCACGTCGGCCACGCACTGGCCGATGCCGGGCTGCTCGGCGGCGAGTCTGGCCAGCGCCGACGCATCGACGTCGCAGACGAAGACCCGCGCGCCCTCGCGCACGAAGGCTTCGGCAATGGCGCGGCCAATGCCGGCGGCGCCGGCGGTGACCAGCACGCGCTGGCCCGTGAGCGAAAGATCCATGGGGACGCTGACTCCTGTGGGTTGGGCCCTAGGCCGCAGGGGGTTCGGTGCCGAGGCCGGCGCGCAGCCGGGCTTCGATGTGCTTCGCGGCGCCCTCGATGTCGGCCTCGAGGCCGGCGCGAGCGCGCGGCGCATCCATGGCCGCGATGCCGCCCACCATGCGCGCGTGGCAGCGCACGGACTTCGCCATGCGCACCGGGCCCGAGCCGCCGCGCAGGTCGAGGTTGATGAGCGGGCCGATGCGCAGCCACAGGCCCTCGATCAGCGACACCAGCGTCGGCAGGCCGGCGGCGCGGTAGACGGCGAAGTGCAGCGCGCGGTTGGCGCGGATGGCGGCG
>JAEUPE010000270.1 GCA_016790435.1 Rubrivivax sp.
AGCCGCTGCATCACCGCGCCGAGGTCCGGCGGCGTCGCGAGACGCTTCTCGACATCGGTGCGCCAGGCGCTCCACTCGCCACGCAGGTTGGTGTGCTCGACGGTCACGTCGACGAAGCGGCGTCGCATCCACCAGGCGCCCAGCCAGGCGCCGAAAGCCGCCGCCAGCAGCAGCAGGACGAGGATCTTGGCGATCAGGAACAGCATGCGGTCTCCTAGGGATGCCCGGTCGCTGAGGACCAGGCCTTGACGGTCACGGTGCAGTCTTGATGGCTGCGGAACGGCCGCCTTGAAAGCTACGGAACGGCCTTGAAGTTGATGCGGCGGTTGGTGGCGCGTCCGGCAGGGTCGGCGTTGTCGGCCAGCGGCTGGGCGTCGCCATGGCCCACGGTCAGCAGGCGCTCCGCCGGCATGCCTCGCTGCACCAGCGCGTCGCGGACGGCCGCCGCGCGCGCAGCACTCAGGCGCTGGTTGCCGGCAGGGTCGCCGACGTTGTCGGTATGCCCCTCGATCTGCACCTTGCCCGGGCAACCACGGGCGGCGGCGGCGAGTCGGTCGAGCAAGGCGCCGCTGCGAGCGTCGATGGCGCTGCCGCCGCTGGCGAACTCGATGCGTGAGGTGCTCAACAGGTCGGCGAAGGCGGCATCGCAGGCGGCCACGGCGGCGGATGGCGGGGGCGCTACCGCAGCGACCGGTGGCGCCACCGTCGAAGGCCCGGCGCCCGTCGAGGGCGCGCCGGGCGGCGCTGGCATGGCCGGCGCAGCTGGCAACGTCGGGGTCGCTGCTACCGCTGGCGCGCCAAAGGCACCGAGCACGGTCACGGCGCAGACCTGGGGCCCGGCCCAGGTGGGGCAGGTCGCCGTCCGAGCCACCTGCAGCGCCGCCTCGCCGGCGCCCGGGGTCGGCGGATCACCGCTGAGCAGCACGTCCTGCCCCCCCACGGCCACGTTGACCCAACCAAGCCCCTTGCCCTGCAACTGGCTGCGCACCTCGCGCGCCACGGTGGCTTCGACCTCGTTGACGGCGAAGGGGCCGGTCCCGAACCACGTGAGCGCGGCGAAGCCCGCGGCCGGCAGCAGGGCCAACCAGAGGACAGAAGGCGAACCCTCCCGCTCCCGCACGAGACGGATCGTGCGCGTCGTGCTGGCGGCCGAAACCTGGACCCCGGTGGGCACCGTTGCACTGCTCATCGCTCTCATCCTCCTGTGGGGTGCGGGCCTCGTGGGCCAGGCGCACCTCCGGCTCGAACTGCGGACCTGTTGCGAAGCGCATGTTGCTTCATTGGTCCGGCCTTGGCGCCGGCCCGAAGTCGTGCTCGCCCTGTCGCGCCGTCCGGGCCGCCGAAGAAGACGGTGGACGCGCGGTTGCCAAAGACGGCTAGAAGCGCCCGTACAGGCGCCCGAACTCCGCCAGCCGCTGCGCGTGCCAGGGTTGCACCTGGTCCCATTGCAGCCGCCACTGCCACCAGCCCGAAGACTGGCCGGGGTGGTTCATGCGGCCATCGGCGGGCAGGCCGAGCACGTCCTGCATCGGGTGCACGCACGTGTCGGCGACGCTGGCCATGGCAGCGCGGATCAGCGTCCAGGCCATGTCGTGCCCGTCGGTGTTGAGGTAGCCGCGGGCGAAGTGGCGCTCGCCGTCGGAGGCCTCGGCCCACCATCCGGCGGTGGTGTTGTTGTCATGTGTGCCGGTGTAGACGACGTTGTCGTGCTGGTGGTTGTGCGGCAGGTAGCGGTTGCCGGCATCGGCGTTGAACGCAAACTGCAGGATGCACATGCCGGGGAAGGCGAACCGCTGGCGCAGTTCGTCCACGTCGGGCGTGATGACGCCGAGGTCCTCGGCGATGATCGGCAGCGGCCCCAGTGCCTGTGAGATGGCTTCGAACAGCGCCGCGCCGGGCCCGGGCACCCAGCGGCCGTGCATGGCGGTCGGCTCGGTCGCGGGGATTTCCCAATGGGCGGCGAAGCCGCGGAAGTGGTCGATGCGCACGATGTCGACGAGCGCGAACGCGCGCCGCACGCGCTCCACCCACCACGCATGGCCGTCTTTGGCGTGTTCGCTCCACCGATAGAGCGGGTTGCCCCAGCGCTGGCCGGTGGCACTGAAGTAGTCGGGCGGCACGCCGGCCACCACGGTCGGCTGACCCCGGGCGTCGAGCTCGAAGAGTTCCGGGTGCGCCCAGACGTCGGCGCTCGAGTGGGCGACGAAAATCGGCGCGTCGCCGACGATGCGCACGCCCTTGCCGTTGGCATAGCCCCTCAACGCCGACCACTGGCGGAAGAACCGCCACTGGCAAAACTCCCAGAACGCCACCCGGCCGGCATGGCGTTCACGTGCCACGGCCAGAGCGGCCGGGTCGTGGCGGGCGAGCGCCGGTTCCCACCGGGTCCAGTCCGGGGAGACCTCGGGTCCCGACCCTTCGCACAGCGCCATGAACAGCGAGTAGTCGCCCAGCCAACTCGCGTGATCGGCGCGGAAACGCTCGAAGTCGGCCCGTTGCGCCGACGTGCCGCTCAGCGCGAAGCGCTCCGCGGCGCGGGCCAGCCGCTGCATGCGATAGGGCACGACGGCGGCGAAATTGACGCGCCGGCCCTCGAGGCCCGGAGTCGCCGTGAGGTCCACGTCGTCGAGCCAGCCTTCGCGTCGCAGGTCGGCCAGATCGACGAGAAGAGGGTTGCCGGCAAAGGCCGAGGGGCTCATGTACGGCGAGTTGCCTGGGCCGATGCCGGTGAGCGGCAGGACCTGCCAAAGCCGCTGCCCGGCCACGGCAAGCCAGTCGACGAAGTGATAGGCCTCGCGACCGAGGTCGCCGCAGCCGTGCGGCCCGGGCAGGGAGGTGGGGTGCAACAGCACGCCGCTGGCGCGGGGCAGTCTCATGGCCGTGGGCCTCCATCGGCTTCGTTCGGACCGGCCTCGCGCAGCAGCACGACGCTGCGTGCACGGAGGGGGTAGTGGAGCGCGCTGGTGTGCGGCGGCAGGGCGCCCCCGCCGCGCCAGGCCACGCGGCCCAGGGGCTGGGTGCTGTCCAGTTCCGCGACCCAGCGGCCCGGCGGCAGCCTGAACTCGGTGTCCATGTCGCGCCCGTTCATCATCAGCAGCAACTGGGCACCACCGCCACGGCCGGGCGCGCCGATGTGGGCCCCGAGGATGCGCGAGGTGCGGTTGTTCCAGTGCTCCGGCGACATGGCCTCGCCCGTTCGCCGGATCCACGTCAGGTCATGTCGGCCGCGTGCATCGACGAGCCCGGTGTACCACCTCGGCCCGAGCGGCAGCCATTGCCTGCGCAGCGCCACGAGGTGCGCCACGTAGTCGATCAGGTCCTCGTCGGCCCTTGCCCAGTCGAGCCAGGTGATGGGGTTGTCCTGGCAGTAGGGGTTGTTGTTGCCATGTTGCGTGTGGCCGATCTCGCAGCCGGCGGCGAGCATGGGCGTGCCCTGGGCCAGCAGCATCACGGCCAGCAGCGCCCGCTGCAGGCGCGCGCGTCGTTCCAGCACATCGGGGTCGGAGGTCGGGCCTTCGAAGCCGCAGTTCCAGCTCAGGTTGTGCGGGTGGCCGTCGCGGTTGTTCTCGCCGTTGGCCTCGTTGTGGCGCATGTCGTAGCTCAACAGGTCGGCGAGCGAGAAGCCGTCGTGCGAGACGATGTAGTTCACCGACTCCAGCGGTGGCCGCTGCCGGGCCTGGAAGAGGTCGGCCGAACCGGCCAGGCGCAGCGCGAACTCACCCCGCGTGCAGTCGCCACCCAGCCAGAAGGCACGCGACGTGTCACGGAAGCGGTCATTCCATTCGAGCCAACCGTCGGGGAACTGGCCGACCTGGTAGCCGTCGGGACCGAGATCCCAGGGTTCGGCGATCATCTTCACGCCCTGCAGCACCGGGTCCTGCGCCACCGCCTTGAAGAAGGCCGCGCCGCGCTCGAAAGGGCCGGCCTCGCGCCCGAGCACCGGCGCGAGGTCGAAGCGGAAACCGTCCACGCCCATGTGCTGCACCCAGTGGCGCAGGCTGTCGAGCACGAACTGCAGCACGCGCGGGTGCTGCATGGCGAGCGTGTTGCCGCAGCCGCTCCAGTTCTCGTAGGCAGCGCGCTGGGCCTGCGGCAGGCGGTACCAGCTGGCGTTGTCGAGGCCGCGCCAGGAGAGGGTGGGACCGCGTTCGTCGCCCTCGGCCGTGTGGTTGAAGACGACGTCGATGATCACCTCGATGCCGGCGGCGTGCAGCCTCCGCACCATGGCCCGGAACTCCTCGCGCGGCCGCGGCGTGGCGGCGTAACGGGGTTCGGGCGCGAAGAATCCGAGGGTGTTGTAGCCCCAGTGGTTGACGAGGCCCAGCGCGACCAGACGCTCTTCGTCGAGCTTGTGGTGCACGGGCAGCAGGCTGACGGCAGTGATGCCCAGGCGTCGGAGGTGGGCGACGGCGGCGTCGCTCGCCAGGCCCGCGTACGTGCCGCGTTCGGCGTCGGGCACGCCCGGCATCAGGCGGGTGAACGATCGCACGTGCACCTCGTAGAGCACGGTGTCGGACAACGCGTGTCCGGGCCGCTGCCACGCCGGCGGCGGCCCCGCCTCGGCGACGCGGGCCTTGTGTGCCCAGCGCGCGTTGTCGCGCTCGTCGCGTGCGATCGGATGGCGGGCGTCGGCACTGCCGTGCGGCCGCCGCCAGTCGAAGCCGCCGGGTGGCACCAGGATCTCGCGCGCCCATGGGTCGAGCAGCAGCTTGTGCGGATTGAAGCGGTGCCCGTGCTCGGGCCGCCACGGACCATCGGCGCGCAGGCCATAGACGAGCCCTGGCCCGGCACCGGGCAGGTGGCCATGCCAGACATCGCCGCTGCGAGCGGGCAGCGGCAGGCGAGCCAGCTCCTGCTCTCCGCGCTCATCGAACAGGCAGAGCTCGACGCGGCTGGCATGCGCCGAGAAGACCGCGAAGTTCACGCCGGCGGCGCCGGCCACGGCGCCGAGCGGCCAAGGGCGGCCGCCGCTGAGCTGCAACCTGCGGGCCGGGGCCGCTGCCGCGCCGGCCCAGGCCGCAGCGGGCGGCGGTGCCGTCGGCGCGGCAGGCACGGAAGGTGGGGGCTGCTTCAGGCGATCCATTGCAGAAACAGCGTGGCCAGCGGCGGCACGGTCAAGACGATCGATTGCGCGCGGCCGTGGCTCGGCACGGCCTCGGTCGCCAGTTCGGCCGCGCCGCAGCCGACGTCGCTGCCGCCGTAGAAGCGCGAGTCGGTGTTGAGGCGTTCGCGCCAGCGTCCGGCGACCGGCACGCCGAGGCGAACGCCGTGCCGCACCACCGGCGCGAAGTTGCAGACCACGAGCATGGCCCGGCCATCACGAGCCCTTCGAACGAAACTGAGCAGGCTGCGCGCGGCATCGCCGTGGTCGACCCAATCGAAGCCCTCGGGCACGAAGTCCTGCTCGAACAGCGCCGGGCTGGCACGGTACAGGCCGTTCAGGTCGCGCACCAGGCGCTGCAGGCCAGCGTGCTCGGGCTGCCCGGGTGAATCGAGCAGGTGCCAGTCAAGCGAGGCGTCGTGGTTCCACTCGCGCTCCTGCGCGAACTCGCCGCCCATGAAGAGCAGCTTCTTGCCTGGGTGGCCCCACATGAAGCCGAAATAGGCACGCAGGTTGGCGAACTTCTGCCAGCGGTCGCCGGGCATCTTGCCGATGAGCGAGCCCTTGCCGTGCACGACCTCGTCGTGCGAGAGCGGCAGCACGAAGTTCTCGTTGAAGGCGTAGACGAGGCCGAAACTCATCTCGCCGTGGTGATGCGAGCGGTGGATGGGGTCGCGCGCCATGTACTGCAGCGTGTCGTGCATCCAGCCCATGTTCCACTTGTAGTGGAACCCCAGGCCGCCGGCGTAGGTGGGCCGGCTCACGGCCGGGAAAGCGGTGCTCTCCTCGGCGAGCGTGACCGCCTGCGGGCGTTCGCGCCCCACCACCTCGTTCATGCGCTTGAGGAAGTCGATCGCTTCGAGGTTCTCACGCCCGCCGTGCACGTTGGGGATCCACTCGCCGGGCTTGCGGCTGTAGTCGCGGTACAGCATCGATGCCACGGCATCCACGCGCAGGCCGTCGGCGCCGAAGCGCTCGAGCCAGTACAGGGCGTTGCCGACGAGGAAGTTGCGCACTTCCGTGCGGCCCCAGTTGTAGATGAGTGTCTGCCAGTCGTTGTGCAGTCCCTCGCGCGGGTCGGCGTATTCGTACAGCGCCGTGCCGTCGAATCGGGCAAGGCCGTGCGCATCGGTCGGGAAGTGCGCCGGCACCCAGTCGAGGATCACGCCCACGCCATTGGCATGCGCGCGTTCGACGAGATGGCGCAGGCCCTCGGCCGCCGCGCCGCGCTCGGCGGCCGCGGCATCGGCGAAGCGGGCCGTGGGAGCGAAGAGCGCAAGCGTCTGGTAGCCCCAGCTCGCATCGAACGGGTGCTCGCTCACGGGAAGCAGTTCGAGGTGCGTGAACCCCATTTCCACGGTGTAGGACACGAGCTGGTCGGCCAGTTCCGACCAGTTGAGCCAGTGGTCGCCGTCGCGCCGCCGCCAACTGCCCAGGTGCACCTCGTAGATGCTGATCGGCGCATCGAGCCCGTTGGCGCGTTGCCGGGCTTCGGAGGGCGGCACCGGCGCGGGCAGCGGTGCCACGACGCTGGCCGTGGCCGGCCGCAGCTCCGCCTGGTGCGCGTAGGGATCGGCCTTCAGCGGCAGCAGTCGGCCGGCACCGTCGAGCAGTTCGAACTTGTAGCGCGCGCCCGCTGCGACGCCCGGCAGGAAGATCTCCCACACGCCGCACTCGCGGCGCAGGCGCATGGGGTGGCGGCGGCCATCCCAGGCGTTGAAGTCGCCGACCACGCTGACGCGCGAGGCATTCGGGGCCCAGACCGAGAACGCAGTGCCAGCCACGCCTTCCCGTTCGCCCGGGTGCGCGCCCAGCACCTCGAAGGGACGCAGGTGCGTGCCTTCGGCCAGCAGCCATGCATCCATCTCGCCCATCACGGGCCCGAAGCGGTAGGGGTCATCGAGCAGTGCCGTCTCGCCCCCGGTCCACTCGACGGCGAGTCGATAGGGCAGCCCGGCGGGCCATGGCGCCTCGAAGAGACCGGCGGCATCGCGCAGGACCATGGCTTCGCTGCGGCCATCGGCGGCGCGCAGCGACACGGCCGTGGCGCCGGGGAGGAGGGCGCGAACGACACCGCGGCGATCGGGACCGGCATCGGTGGCGGCACCTGTGGTGGCGTCAGTTGCGGCATCAGCGGCGGCATCAGCGGCGGCATCAGCGGCGGCGCCCGCGTCGACATGGGGGCCGAGCAGCGAAAACGGGTCGCCATGCCGGCCTTCGCACAACGAACGCAACGCCTCGGTGAGCGGGTCAGCCGGCCCGGCAGCGCCGGGAGCGGCGGCAGGAGGCGTCGGCCTGGGGGTCTGCACCAAGGTCAGTTCCGCGGGGTCAGGCCCCACACGAGCCGCGCATATTCGGCGATCGTGCGGTCGGAGGAAAAGAAGCCCATGCCCGCCACGTTGGCGATGGCCTTGGCGGCCCACGCGTCCGGGTCGCGCGCCAGCGCATCGACGCGGGCCTGCGCGGCCAGGTAGCTCTCGAAGTCGGCGAGCAGCAGGTAGTGGTCGCCACCCCAAAGCAGCGAGTCGACGAGGCCGCGGTAGCGGCCGGGCTCGGCAGGCGAGAAGCCGCCGCCGCCGATGGCGTCGAGCGCGGCCTTCAGGCGCGGGTTCTCCTCGTACAGACGGATCGGCTGGTAGCCGGCTTGCCGGCGCGCCGTCACCTCCTGCGCCGAGAGGCCGAAGATGAAAATGTTCGCGTCACCCACGTGTTGGCGAATCTCGATGTTGGCGCCGTCGTCGGTGCCGATGGTGAGCGCGCCGTTCAGGGCCAGCTTCATGTTGCCGGTGCCGCTGGCCTCGGTGCCGGCGGTGGAGATCTGCTCCGACAGGTCGGCGCCCGGCATCACGACTTCGGCCACCGAGACGCCGTAGTTCGGCACGAACACCACCTTCAGGCGACCGCCGAGGCGCTCGTCGGCGTTGATGACGGCGCCGACGTCGTGGATGAGGCGGATGACCGACTTCGCCGTGGCGTAGCTGGAGGCCGCCTTGCCGGCGAAGAGCACCGTGCGCGGCAACCAGTCGCGCTGCGGGTCGGCCAGCATCGCCTGGTAGCGGGCGACCACGTGCAGCACGTTGAGGAGCTGCCGCTTGTACTCGTGGATGCGCTTGACGTGCACGTCGAACAGGCTGTCCGGGTCGACGCCGATGCCGGTGACGGCCAGGACGTGCGCGGCCAGCCGAACCTTGTTGGCGCGCTTGACCTGCATGAACTCGCGCCGGAACGCCGCATCGGCAGCCAGCGGGCCGATCTTCGCGATCTGCGCGAGGTCGAGGCGCCAACCCGTGCCGATGTGGCGGTCGAGCAGTGCCGCCAGGCCGCCGTTGGCCTGGGCCAGCCAGCGCCTGGGCGTGACGCCGTTGGTGACATTGGCGAAGCGCTCGGGCCAGATCGCCGCGAAGTCGGCGAAGATGGTCTTCACCAGGAGGTCGGAGTGCAGGGCCGAGACGCCATTCACCTTGTGGCTGCCCACGATGGACAGGTGAGCCATGCGCACGCGCCGGTCGCCGTGCTCGTCGATCAACGACAGGCGGCGCAGGAAGTCATGGTCGCCCGGGCGCAGGGTCGCAGCATGGGCGAGGAAATCGGCATTGATGCGGAAGATGATGTCCATGTGGCGGGGCAGCACCTGCTGCATCAGCGCCACGGGCCAGGTTTCCAGTGCCTCGGGCATCAAGGTGTGGTTCGTGTAGCTGAAGACCTTGCGCGTGATGTCCCAGGCCGCCTGCCAGACGAGGCCATGGTCGTCGACGAGCAACCGCATGAGCTCGGCCACGCCGATGGCCGGGTGCGTGTCGTTCAGGTGCACCGCCACCTTGTCGGCCAAGTTGTCCAGCTGGCCATGCTCACGCAGGTGGCGCGCGAGGATGTCCTGCAGCGAAGCGCTGGTGAAGAAGTACTCCTGGCGCAGGCGCAACTCGCGCCCGGCCGGCGTGCTGTCGTTGGGGTACAGCACCCAGGAGATGTTCTCGTATTCGTTCTTGAACTCGGCCGCCCGCTGGTAGTCGCCGCTGTTGAAGGCGTGCAGGTCGATGTGGGCCGGTGCGACGGCCTTCCACAGGCGCAGTGTGCTCACGCGGTGGGTGCCATGGCCGGGGATGACCATGTCGTAGGCCTTGGCGCTGACCTGGCCGGCCGCGCACCACAGCGCTCGCGACTGCGGGCCGTCGGTGTGCTCGACCCAGCCACCGAAGCGCACGGCGTGCGTCACGCCCGGGCGCGGAAACTCCCAGGGCGAGCCGTCGACCAGCCAGGGATCGGGGTGTTCGACCTGGCGACCCTCGTGGATGGACTGGGCGAACATGCCGAACTCGTAGCGGATGCCGTAGCCGTAGGAGGGCAGCTCCTGCGTGGCCATCGAGTCGAGGAAGCAGGCGGCCAGGCGTCCGAGGCCGCCGTTGCCGAGCGCGGCGTCCGCTTCCGTCGCGGCGACGTCCTCGAGGCGCATGGCGCGCTGCCGAGCCTGGGCGGACAGTTCCCCTTCGAGCCCGAGCGCCGCGATGGCGTTGCCGAGCGTGCGACCGATCAGGAACTCCATCGACAGGTAGTAGACCCGGCGGGCCTTGCCCTCGCGGTCGGCGGCTTCGTTGGCCACCCAGCGTCGGGACAAGTGCTCTCTCGCGAGCTGTGCCATCGCGTGCATCATGTCCACCGGCGTGGCCTGGCCCGGCTCGGCACCGACGGTGGCAAGCAGGTGGCGATCGATGGCGTTCGAGGCGGTTTCGGGAGTCGTCGTGAGGCTCATGGGCAATGTCGAGAGAGGCCGGGGCAGGGGCCTTCTTGGCCCCTGCCACCGAGCTGCAAGTGCTGTGCCGGAGGCGGTGCCCGAGTTTCAGTGATGCCGCGAGCGACCGTCAACGCGAGAAGCCTGATTTCAACCACCGACCGAATGGAGTCATGATGCCCCTCAATGGTGCCGCAGGGAACTTCGATCTTCCGCGCAAGTCCGTGGCGCTGGTGCTGGCAGGCGGCCGCGGCACGCGCCTGAAGAACCTGACCGACACGCGGGCGAAGCCCGCGGTCTACTTCGGCGGCAAGTTCCGCATCATCGACTTCGCGCTGTCCAACTGCCTGAACTCCGGCATCCGCCGCATCGGCGTCATCACGCAGTACAAGAGCCACAGCCTGCTACGCCACCTGCAGCGCGGCTGGGCCTTCCTGAAGTCGGAGATGAACGAGTTCGTCGACCTGCTGCCGGCTCAGCAGCGGGTGGACGAGGAAAGCTGGTACCGCGGCACCGCAGATGCCGTCTACCAGAACCAGGACATCATCGCTTCGTACCGGCCCGAATACATCGTGGTGCTGGCCGGCGACCACATCTACACGATGAACTATGCGGTCATGCTGGCCGACCATGTGCAGCTGGGCTCGGAGTGCACGGTCGGCTGCATCGAGGTGCCCCGCCTCGAGGCCACGGCCTTCGGCGTCATGGCGATCGACGAGAAGCGGCGCATTCTCGACTTCGTCGAGAAGCCGGCCGATCCGCCATCGATGCCCGGCAAGCCCGACCGGGCCCTGGCCAGCATGGGGATCTACATCTTCAATGCACGCCACCTGTTCCGCGAGCTGGAGCGCGACATGGCCGACCCGGCCTCCAGCCACGACTTCGGCAAGGACATCATTCCCAAGATGGTGAAGGCCGGCGTTGCTTCGGCGCATCCGTTCGACATCAGCTGCGTCGGCGGCAAGGCCGGGCAACCGCCGTACTGGCGTGACGTTGGCACGATCGATGCGTATTGGGATGCGAACATCGACCTGACGGCGACCGACCCGCTGCTCAACCTCTACGACACCTCGTGGCCGATCTGGACCTACCAGCCGCAGCTGCCTCCCGCCAAGTTCGTGCACAACCAGGACGACCGTCGTGGCATGGCCATCGAGTCGCTGGTCTCCGGCGGCTGCATCGTTTCGGGGCGCGTCTTTCGGTCCGTGCTCTTCTCGCAGGTGCGCGTGCATTCGTACGCCACGGTCGACTGGTCCGTGCTGCTGCCGGGCGTGCAGATCGGCCGCGGCGCCCGCGTCCACCGTGCCGTGCTCGACCGCGATTGCAACGTCCCGGACGGCATGGTGATCGGCGAGGACGCGGAGGCGGATGCGGCCCGCTTCGTCCGCACCGACAGCGGCATCACCCTCGTCACCCGCGCCATGCTGCGCGCCCTGCAATGAACCGCCTGCGCTCGAGACAGAGGCCAGCGAGCGGCGCACGATGAGGGTGTTGCACGTGGCCGCGGAGGTCTTTCCGCTGGTCAAGACCGGCGGGCTGGCCGACGTCGTGGCCGCATTGCCCGCAGCGCAGGCGCAGCAAGGCGCTGAGGTCCGCATGCTCCTGCCCGGGCTGCCGAGCGTGATGGACGGCGTGCAACATGCGCGCCCGGTCATCGACATCGGCAGTTGTTTCGGTGCGTTGCGCGTGCGCCTGCTGCTGGCGCGCATGCCTGGCACGGCGCTGCCGGTGTATGTGCTCGACGCTCCCTACCTCTACCGTCGCGCTGGCAGCCCCTACGGCAACCATGCCGGCGAGGAGTGGCCCGACAACCTGCAGCGCTTCGCCTTGCTGGGCTGGGTGGCGGCACACCTGGCTGCCGATGACGCCGACCTGCGCTGGCGAGCCGACATTGTGCACGCGCACGACTGGCACGCCGCGCTGGCCTGCGCGCATGTGGCCGACCACCCGGCCGGCGAGGTGCGCAGCGTCTTCACGATCCACAACATGGCCTTCCAGGGCCTCTTTCCGCTGCACGACTGGCCGCTGCTCGGGCTGGCATCGCGCCACATGTCGCCGGCCGGCCTGGAGTTCCACGGCCAGCTGAGCTTCATGAAGGCCGGCCTGCAGTACGCGCACCGCATCACCACGGTGAGCCCGACCTACGCGCGCGAGATCGCGACGCCCGAGTTCGGCTTCGGCCTCGACGGTGCCATCCGCAGCCGCGCCGGCGAGGTGGTGGGCATCCTCAACGGCGTCGACGCCGAACTCTGGAACCCAGCCACCGATGCCGCCATCCCCGAGCGCTATGACTTGAAGCGCCCGCAGGGCAAGACCACTTGCCGACGCGCGCTGCAGGCGGAACTGGGCCTGGCCGTGGACGAGAAGTCACTCGTGCTGGCGGTGATCAGCCGCCTCAGCGCGCAGAAGGGCCTCGACCTGCTGCTGGCTGCCTTGCCGCAACTCGTGGCCGCGGGCGTGCAACTGGTCGTTCAGGGCGGCGGCGATGCCTCGCTGGAGGCCGCCTTCCGCATGGCGCAGGAGGTCCACCCGGGCCGCGTGCACGTGCACATCGGCTACGACGAGGCTCGGGCGCATCGCATCATCGCCGGCGCCGACGCCATCGCCGTGCCTTCGCGCTTCGAGCCATGTGGCCTGACGCAGATGTACGGCCTGCGCTACGGCACGCTGCCGATCGTGAGGCGGGTCGGCGGCCTGGCCGACACGGTGCACGATGCCGCCACTGCCCTGGGCAACGGATTTGTCTTTGACGAGGCGACGCCCACCGCCCTGGCGTCGGCGGTCCAGCGGGCGGCGCGGCTGCGAGCCACGGAGCCTCAGGCTTGGACGCTGATGCAGGAGCGCGGCATGGCCGCCGACCTGGCCTGGGCGGGTTCGGCCCGGAGGTACCTGCAGCTCTACCAGGAGGCCGCGGGCGGCTTGGCGGGGCCGGGGTCAGAGGTCGGGCGCTGAATCGGCACTTGCACTGAACCGGAACCAAGCCCGACCTGTGCCGGGACGCGCGGGGTCAGGCTGGCGGAGGGAGCGGGATTCGAACCCGCGGGGGGCTGTTAACCCCCACACGCTTTCCAGGCGTGCGACTTAAACCGCTCATCCATCCCTCCGGCGCTGGCAGCGGATTCTATTCAGCTCCCGTCGGGGCCACCGCGCACTTGCGCAGCCACTCCATCAGCACGAACTCCAGCGCCTTGGCGTGGGTGCTCTCCAGCACTACCGGCGGCGCGTGTCCGGCCTCGTAGGCCTCGCGCCAGCGCAGCGCGCAGACGCACCAGCGGTCGCCGGGCCTGAGCCCTCGGAAGCGGAACTCGGGGCGCGGCGTGATGAGGTCGTTGCCGCGTTCCATCTGCTGGTTCAGGAACTCCACGGTCATGCGTGCGCAGATGACGTGGCTGCCACGGTCCTGACCGTCGGTGTGACAGCAGCCGTCGCGCTTCCAGCCAGTGAGCGGGTCGTAGGAGCACGCCACGAGCGGGGTGCCGAGCACGTTGAGTTCGACGCGGGCCATGGATGGGGTCGGGCGATGGCGGCGCAAGTTGGCTCAGGTTGCCTTCAGCGGCCACTGGGGGCCGCACCACCCCCCGAGCCGGGCACCGGCTTCTTCATGAGCGCCATCGCCGTGCCGATGAGCCCGGCCACCTCGCCCATGTGCCCCGGCACGATCATCGTGTTGTTGACGCGCGCCAGGTTGGCATAGGCGTCCACGGCCTTCTCGGCCACCTTCAGCTGCACGGCCTGCTCGCCGCCTGGCTGCTGGATGGCGGCGGCGATCTTGCGGATGGCGTCCGCCGTGGCGTCGGCCACCGCGGTGATGGCGGCGGCCTCGCCCTGGGCGTTGTTGATCTCGGCCTGCTTCTCGCCCTCGCTGCGCGCGATGAAGGCCTCGCGCTCGCCGGTGGCGATGTTGATCTGTTCCTGGCGGCGGCCTTCGCTGGCCGCGATGAGGGCGCGCTTCTCTCGCTCGGCGGTGATCTGGGCCTGCATGGCATGCAGGATCGGTGCCGGCGGCGTGAGGTCCTTGATCTCGTAGCGCAGCACCTTCACGCCCCAGTTCAGCGCCGCCTCGTCGAGCGCGCTCACGACCGAGGCGTTGATGACGGCGCGCTCCTCGAAGGTCTTGTCCAGCTCCATCTTGCCGATGACGCTGCGCAGCGTCGTCTGCGCGAGCTGGGTGATGGCGACGATGTAGTTCGAGCTGCCGTAGCTGGCGCGCATCGGGTCGGTGACCTGGAAGTAGAGGATGCCGTCCACCTGCAGTTGCGTGTTGTCACGCGTGATGCAGACCTGGCTCGGCACGTCCAGCGGCACCTCCTTCAGCGAATGCTTGTAGGCGACGCGCTCGACGAAGGGGATGACGAACTTCAGGCCCGGCGTGAGCGTGCGGTCGTACTTGCCCAAGCGCTCCACGACCCACGCGTTCTGTTGCGGCACGATCTTGAACGTGCGCACGATGAAGATGATGGCGATGACGAGCAGGATGAGTGCGAGTTCCATGAGTCGTTTTCCCGGTGGTGGGTGGTCGCCGGCCGCTCGGCGGGCCGGTCAAGGGGCCGCTGCCAAAGGCTGGCAGATGGCCTGGATCAGTGCCGCGCCTGCGGCGACAGCACGAGCTGGTTGCCGCGCACGGCCACGATGGCGTGGGCCCCAGCCGCCGGCAACCCTTCGCCCTCGAAGGTGGCGGTCCACTCGGCGCCTCGATAGTTGACGCGCGCCGATCGGTCCTCCGACCAGGCACGCACCACCACGGTCTGGCCGATGTCGAGGTTGACGTCGCGGTTGCTCTCCGCCGGCGCGCTTTGCGGGTGCTGCGCGCGCTTGAAATGCCACAGCGCCGTGGCGCCCATGCCGACAAGCGCCCCGACGGCGACCTGTGCGGTCGCGCCGAGCCCCAGGTGGGCCGCGATGGCGCCCGCGGCACAGCCCAGGGCCAGCATGAGCAGGTAGAACGTGCCCGTGGCCATCTCCGCCGCGACAAGTGCGCCGGCCAGTAGCCACCAGAGGGTCGTGCTCGAGAGATCCATGATCGTTCGACAAGCGGCGCCCACCATCCGGGCCAGCGCAGTGTAGGCCGCCCGCCATGTGCACGGCTTGTTCGCGGCATGCCCTGACTCCAGCCGGCGGAAGGGCGTCGGCCGGCCGTGGCGAAGTCCTACACTGCGCGGCTTCGTCCACCGTCCGCCTACCGCAGCCGTCATGCTCCGCTTCCACTTCCCCATCGTCATCATCGACGAGGACTACCGCTCCGAGAACGCCTCGGGCTTCGGCATCCGGGCGCTCGCCGCGGCGATCGAGAAAGAGGGCTTCGAGGTCGTCGGCGCCACCAGCTACGGCGACCTGTCGCAGTTCGCCCAGCAGCAAAGCCGCGCCAGCGCCTTCATCCTGAGCATCGACGACAACGAGTTCACCCCCGGACCCGAGATCGACCCGGCGGTGGTGAACCTGCGCAAGTTCATCGGCGAGATCCGCTTCAAGAACGCCGACATCCCGATCTACATCTACGGCGAGACGCGCACCAGCCAGCACCTGCCCAACGACGTGCTGCGCGAGTTGCACGGCTTCATCCACATGTTCGAGGACACGCCGGAGTTCGTGGCCCGGCACATCATCCGCGAGGCGAAGAGCTACCTCGACGGCCTGG
This sequence comes from Rubrivivax sp., assembly GCA_016790435.1. Classification (GTDB taxonomy): domain Bacteria; phylum Pseudomonadota; class Gammaproteobacteria; order Burkholderiales; family Burkholderiaceae_C; genus Rubrivivax. The sequence goes on from JAEUPE010000270.1 coordinate 15,463, forward strand.
CGCCGCCGTTCTTCAAGGCGCTGATGGACTACGCGCAGGACGGCTCGTACTCCTGGCACTGCCCCGGCCACAGCGGCGGCGTCGCGTTCCTGAAGAGCCCGGTGGGCCAGATGTTCCACCAGTTCTTCGGCGAGAACATGCTGCGCGCCGACGTGTGCAACGCGGTCGAGGAGCTCGGCCAACTGCTCGACCACACCGGCCCCGTCGCGGCGAGCGAGCGCAACGCGGCGCGCATCTTCAACGCCGACCACTGCTACTTCGTGACCAACGGCACGAGCACGAGCAACAAGATGGTCTGGCACCACACCGTGGCGCCGGGCGACGTGGTGGTCGTCGACCGCAACTGCCACAAGTCCATCCTGCACGCGATCATCATGACCGGCGCGGTGCCGGTGTTCCTGACGCCGACGCGCAACCACCTCGGCATCATCGGCCCGATCCCGCGCAGCGAGTTCGAGCCCGAGACCATCCGCCGCAAGATCGCCGCCAACCCGCTGCTGGCCGGCATGGACGCGAAGAAGGTCAGGCCGCGCATCCTGACCTTGACGCAGAGCACCTACGACGGCGTGCTCTACAACACCGAGGTCATCAAGGGCCTGCTCGACGGCTGGGTCGACAACCTCCATTTCGACGAGGCCTGGCTGCCGCACGCGGCCTTTCACCGCTTCTACGGCAGCTTCCACGCGATGGGCCGCCGGCGCGAGCGCCCGCGCGAGGCGGTTGTGTACTCGACGCAGTCCACGCACAAGCTGCTCGCCGGCATCAGCCAGGCCTCGCAGGTGCTGGTGCAGGACGCGCGCAACCGCAAGCTCGACCGGCACCTGTTCAACGAGGCCTTCCTGATGCACTGCTCGACGAGCCCGCAGTACGCGATCATCGCGTCCTGCGACGTCGCCGCGGCGATGATGGAGCCGCCCGGCGGCACGGCGCTGGTGGAGGAGAGCATCGCCGAGGCGCTGGACTTCCGACGGGCGATGCGCAAGGTCGACAAGGAGTTCGGCAAGGACTGGTG
>JAEUPE010000298.1 GCA_016790435.1 Rubrivivax sp.
TTCGGTTGGCCCGGCTTCGCGAAAATGAACCTCTGGCGCCAGGACAAGGGCCAGGCCGCCTGCGCGGCGGCCTTCGTGCACGCGGTGCGCTCCGGGGGTACCGCCGCGCAGTCACCGATCCCGCTGCCGGAGTTGCTGGAAGTCAGCCGCGTCAGCATCGCCATCGAGGAAGCCTTGCGATGAGCCCGCCCAAGACCGCCGTCGTCGACGTGATCGCCGGCGCGCGGCCCAACTTCATGAAGATCGCGCCCATCCTGCACGCGATCCAGGCCCGCCAGGCCGACCCCGCCGTGCGCAGCGGCCTGCGCTACCGCCTCGTGCACACCGGGCAGCACTACGACGCGCGCATGTCGGGCGACTTCTTCACGCAGCTGAACATCCCCGAGCCCGACGTCAACCTCGAAGTGGGATCGGGCACGCAGGCCGAGCAGACGGCCGGCATCATGACCAAGTACGAGCGGCTGCTGCTGGACAGCCGCAGCGACCTGTGCCTGGTGGTGGGCGATGTCACCTCGACGATGGCCTGCGCCATCGCGGCGCAAAAGCTGCGCGTGCCGGTGGCCCACGTCGAGGCCGGCATCCGCTCGGGCGACTGGGGCATGCCCGAGGAGATCAACCGCCTCGTCACCGACTCGATCACCAACTGGTTCTTCACCACCAGCGAGGTCGCCAACTGCAACCTGCGCGCCAGCGGCGCGCGCGACGAGCAGATCAACTTCGTCGGCAACACGATGATCGACACGCTGCTCGCCAACCTCGAGCGGCTGCGCCCCCCCGCCGTGTGGACCGAGGCCGGGCTGAAGCCCGGCGGCTACTTCGTGATGACACTGCACCGCCCGGCCAACGTCGACGACGCGGCCGGCTTCGCCCGCCTCATCGAGGCCGTGGGCCGCGCGGTGCGCGGGCTGCCAGTGGTGTTCCCGGTGCACCCGCGCACGGCCAAAACGCTGGCCAACCTGCCCAATCGGCCGGCGGCGCTGCTGACCATCGAGCCGCAGCCCTACCTGGAGTTCAACTACCTCGTGCGCCACGCCAAGGGCGTGATCACCGACAGCGGCGGCGTCACCGAGGAGACCACCGTGCTCGGCGTGCCCTGCGTCACCTTGCGCGACACCACCGAGCGCCCGGAAACGGTGACCGTCGGCACCAACGAGCTCATCGGCACCGACCCCGCCGCGCTGCAACCGGCACTCGACCGGCTCTTCGCGGGGCAGTGGAAGAAGGGCGGCATCCCCGAGCTCTGGGACGGCCGCACCGGCGAGCGCATCGCCGTCGCGCTCGAGAAATTGCTGCTCGACTGATGCTTCAGGTCGGCCGCGCGTGACCTGAGCGCGCTGCCCGGGCCCTGAACACAAGACGCGTGATGAACCTCGGCCGTCTCTGGCGCACGCTGCGCTGGCTCAAGGCCGGGCAGCTGTGGGGTCGTGTGCGCTTCAGGCTCGTGCGCCCTCGGCCCGAGCTGGCGCCACCACCGCCGTTGCGACCCGCCGCGTCTGGCAGCACGGCGGCGGCCTGGGTTGTGCCGGCCGCGCGCGAGGCCAGCCTGTCATCGCCCACGCGCATGCGCTTCCTCGGCGTCACGCACGACCTTGCCGAGGTCGGCTGGGACGCCCCCGAGTTGCCGCTTCTTTGGCGCTACAACCAGCACTACTTCGACGATCTCAACGCCGCCGATGCCGCCGCGCGACGCGACTGGCACCGCGCCCTCGTCGCGCGCTGGCTGGACGCCAATCCGCCCGGCCACGGCACGGCGTGGGCGCCCTACCCGGTGAGCCTGCGCATCGTCAACTGGATCAAGTGGTTCCTGGCCGGCGAGCCGGTGCCGCCCGACTGGCAGGCCAGCCTCGCCGTGCAGGCACGCTGGCTGACCCGCCGGCTGGAGTGGCACCTCCTGGGCAACCACCTCTTCGTCAACGCCAAGGCGCTCGTCTACGCCGGCCTCTTCTTCGACGGTCCTGAGGCGCAGCAGTGGCTCGAGACCGGCCTGCGCATCCTCGAGCGTGAGTTGCCCGAACAGATACTGACCGACGGGGGCCAGTTCGAACGCTCGCCGATGTACCACGCGCTGGCGCTGGAAGACGTGCTGGACTTGCTCAACCTGATCGGCGTGCGAGCCGCGCCGGCATCACCCTCCGCGCGACTGGTGCCGATGCTTCGGCGTCACGCCGCAGGCATGCTGTTCTGGCTGCGCTGCCTGCGTCACCCTGACGGCGCACTGGCCCGGTTCAACGACACGGCCGAAGGCATCGCGCCAGCCACCGACGACATCGAGAGGTATGCAGCGGCGCTGGGCATCGAGGCGGCAGGCGCTCCCAGCGACGGTGTGCATCCACTGCAACCCAGCGGCTACGTGCGTGCGACACGCGGCGACGCCCTCGCCTTGCTCGACGTGGCACCCATCGGACCGGACTACCTGCCCGGGCACGCGCACGCCGACACGCTGTCCTTCGAGCTCTCGGTGCAGGGGCATGAACTCGTCGTCAATCGCGGCACCTCGGTCTATGGTGACGGGCCTCGGCGCCAGGTCGAGCGCGGCACGGCGGCGCACAGCACGGTGCAATTGGGCCAGCACGACTCATCGGAAGTCTGGGCCGGTTTTCGCGTCGGCCGCCGCGCCCGGCCGCGGGAGGTGTCGGTCGACGGCTGGTCCATCAGTGCCGCGCACGACGGCTACACGCACTTGCCCGGCCGGCCGCTGCACCGCCGCCGCTGGCACCTGGAGGAGCACGGCCTGACGGTGCATGACGAACTGGCACCGGCCGTCGCAGAGCCGGCCGTCGCCCGCTACCACCTGGCCCCCGGGCTGCGCTGCGAGCCCGAAGCCGACGCCGACGCCGAAGGTTCAAGCCGCTGGCGCATCTGGCACGACGCCGACCCGCGGGCTCCCTTGGCCACCGCGCACGTGCGCCGCGGCAGCGGCAGCCTGGAATCCTGGCAGCATGCGCGGCGCTTCGGCGAGCTGGTGCCGGCCACGACACTGGCGGTGCGGCTCGAGGCCGGTGCCGCCGAGGTGCACTGGACCTGGCATCGCTGAAGGGCCTTGGCCATGCACATCCTCTTCCTCACCGACAACTTCCCGCCCGAGGTCAACGCCCCGGCCAGCCGCACGCACGAGCACGGCAGGCAATGGGCGGCCGCCGGCGAGCAGGTCACCGTCATCACCTGCGCGCCGAACTTCCCCACCGGCCGCGTGCTGCCGGGCTACCGCAACCGGCTGTGGCAGCAGGAGCAGATGGACGGCATGCGCGTCATCCGCGTGTGGAGCTACATCACGGCCAACGAGGGCTTCGTGCGGCGCGTGCTCGACTACGTGAGCTACATGCTGATGGCCTTTGTCGCCGCGCTGTTCGTGCGCCGCGTCGACATCGTCGTGGCAACCTCGCCCCAGTTCTTCACCGCCGTGGCGGGCTGGGCGGTGGGCGCGGTCAAGCGCGTGCCCTTCGTCTTCGAGCTTCGCGACCTGTGGCCGGAGTCGATCAAGGCCGTCGGCGCGATGAGGGAGTCGGCCGTCATCCGCGGGCTCGAGCGGCTCGAGCTGTTCCTCTACCGCCGCGCGGCGCTCATCGTCACCGTGACGCACTCGTTCAGAGACACGCTCATGCGCCGGGGCATCGACGGCGCCAAGATCGAGGTCATCACCAACGGTGTCGACATCGCGCGCTTCGCACCGCGCCCCAAGGACGCCACGCTCGAAGCCGAGCTCGGGCTGAAGGACGGCTTTGTCGCCGGCTACATCGGCACGCACGGCATGGCCCATGCGCTGGAGACGCTACTCGCCGCGATGCAGCGGCTGCACGCACACCCTGAAGGGCATGCCGTCCGCCTGCTGCTGCTCGGCGACGGCGCGCGCAAGGCCGCGCTGCACGACGAAGCGGCGCGCCTCGGCCTGGCCGACACGGTGCGCTTCGTCGACACCGTGCCCAAGGAACAGGTGGCGCGCTATTGGTCGCTGCTCGACGTGTCGATCATCCACCTGCGCCGTACCGAGCTTTTCACCACGGTGATCCCGAGCAAACTCTTCGAGTGCATGGGCATGGGCATCCCGGTGCTGCACGGCGTGGCCGGTGAGTCGGCCGACATCGTGCGCAAGGAGGGCTGCGGCCTCGTCTTCGAGCCCGAAAACGTCGACGAACTGGTCGAGGGCCTGCTGACCCTGCAGCGCGACGGTGCCGCGCGCGAGCGCCTGCGTGCGGCCGCGCTGGCCGCCGCCCACCACTACGACCGGGGCGAGCTCGCCTCGCGCATGCTGGCGCTGCTGCGCAGGGCCGGCGCGGCGTCCTGAGGCCCGGGGGGGGCCGCGGCGCCGGTCAGCACAGCGGCGTTCGAAGGCTTGAAGCCCGAGACCAGCTCTTCGAGCAGGGCCAGCAGCGCGGTGCCATCGCCGCGCGCCGCGGCCGCCTGAAACTCCCGCAGCCGCCCTTCCAGCTCCGCCCACGGCAGGAAGCCCTCGCGCGCCTTCATGATGCGCGGGTGGTCGGTAGGCTGTGGGTTGTCGCCGATGAGGAGCTCCTCGTAGAGCTTCTCGCCGGGGCGCAGGCCCGTGATGACGATCTCGATGTCGCCGCCGGGGTGCTCGGCGTCGCGCACGCTCGCGCCCGAGAGCTCGATCATGCGGCGCGCCAGGTCCATGATGCGCACCGGCTGCCCCATGTCGAGCACGAAGACCTCGCCGCCGCGCGCCATGGCGCCGGCCTGCACGACGAGCTGCGCCGCCTCGGGGATGGTCATGAAGAAGCGCGTCACCTCCGGGTGCGTGACGGTGACGGGACCGCCGTTACGGATCTGCTGGCGGAAGAGGGGCACCACCGAGCCCGACGAGCCGAGCACGTTGCCGAAGCGCACGGCCGAGAAGCGCGTCGTGCCCGCGCCGGCACTGGCGCCCGCAACCGCACCGATGCCCGCGCCGGCACCCGCACCCCCAGCCAAGCCACGGGCCGCCACCTCGACGAGCCCAGGCGCCGCCGCGCCGCCCGGGCCGGCCAGGCCCTGCAGCACCATCTCCGCCAGGCGTTTGCTGGCGCCCATCACGTTCGTCGGGCGCACCGCCTTGTCGGTGCTGATGAGCACGAACTCGCTAACGCCGGCATGCAACGCGCAGCGTGCCGCCACCCAGGTGCCGAGCACGTTGTTGCTGGCGCCTTCGACGATGTTGCGCTCCACCAGCGGCACGTGCTTGTAGGCGGCGGCGTGGTACACGATGTGCGGCCGCCAGGCCGCGAAGACGTCAGCCAATCGCGGCTCGTCGCGCACCGAGCACAGCAGCGGCACCAGCTCGGTCGGCGGCAGCACGCCCTGCTCGATGCGCGTCTCCAGCTCGCGATGGATGGTGTACAGCGCGAACTCGCTCTGCTCCAGCAGCACCAGCACCTTGGGCTGCAAGGCGCACAGCTGGCGACAGAGCTCGCTGCCGATGGAGCCGCCTGCCCCGGTGACCAGCACCACCTTGCCGGCGGTGTGGCGCGTCATCAGGTCCAGGCGCGGCTGCACGGGGTCGCGGCCGAGCAGGTCCTCGATGTCGAGCTCGCGCACGTCGCTCGCCTGCACCTTGCCCAGCGCGATGTCCATGAGCCCGGGCAGCGTTCGCACGTGCACGCCGGTCTCGCGCAGCGCCTCCAGGATCTGGTTGCGCCGCGTGCGGCCAAGCGAGGGGATGGCCAGCAGCACCGCCGACACGCCCTTGCGCTGCGCCAGCTCGGGCACCTCGGCCAGCGCGTGGATGGGCACGCCGTTGATGAGGCGCCCGCGCAGGCGCGGGTCGTCGTCGACGAAGCCCAGCACCTGCATCTCGTGGCTGTTCTGCAGGCTGGCGAGCAGGCGCGTGCCGGCCGAGCCCGCGCCGTAGATCAGCACTTTCTGGTGCGCGAGGCGCGCGCGGGGTCCGCCGGCAAACCACGCCCGCACACCGGCGCGCAGGCCGGCCATCAGCAGCAAGGCCAGCATGGGCTGCAGGAAGCCCACCGTGCGCGGCACGTCGTCGAAGCGGAAGTACAGCAGCACCGCGAGATAGATCGCGCCGTACACCGCCACCGCCTTGGCCAGCGTCAGCAGCGCCGACAGCCCGGTGTGGCGATGGATGGCGCGGTACAGGCCGAAGGCCAGGAACACCGGCATCGCGATCAACGGCACCAGCGCGTAGCCCAGCCACTGCAGCGCAAAGGGCCAGTGCAGCGTCTCGTAGCGCAGCGAGAACGCCATCCACGTCGCCAGCAGCAGCAGCAGCAGGTCAGCCGCGACCGCAAGCGGCCGGCGCAGGGCAGGCGGCATGTTCGCGAAGGCCTTGGATCGCATGCGGTGGAAGGTCCGGAAAGTGGCCGGTGGGACCGAGGGCGCGTGGAGCCGGTGGGCAGGCGTCTCAGCGGCTCGCCTGGGCCATCACCTTGGCCACCGCCGCACAGGTGCGGTCGACCTCGGCATCGGTCAGCGTCGGATGAACGAGGAACATCAGGCTCGTCTCGCCCAACACGCGGGTGTTCGGCAGGCGCTCGGCCGGGCGCAGGCCCGTGCCCTCGAAGGCCCGCTCGAGGTAGATCTCCGAGCACGAGCCGTGGTACAGCGGCACACCCTCGGCGAGCACGGCCTGAACGATGCGGTCGCGGCTCCAGCCGCCTTGCAGGCGCTCGGGGCGCACGTAGGCGTACTGGCGATAGCAGGCGGGCTCGGCATGCGCTGGCACGTGAGGCACGCGCAGCGCGTCGGACCGCCTGCAGGCCTCGGCGATGCGCGCCGAGATCGCCCGGCGCCGCTCGCTCCACGCGGCGAGCCGCCGCAACTGGATGCGGCCGATGGCGCCCTGCACCTCGATCATGCGCCAGTTGTGCCCGAACGACTCGTGCAGCCAGCGAAAGCCCGGCGCGTGCTGGCGCTCGTACACGGCCTCGTGGCTCTTGCCGTGGTCCTTGAGGCTCCACAGGCGCGACCACAGCGCCTTGTCGTGCGTCGTCACCATGCCGCCCTCGCCGCCGGTGGTGATGATCTTGTCCTGGCAGAACGACCAGGCACCGATGTCGCCGAAGGTGCCGACGTTGGCGCCGCGGTAGCGAGCGCCATGTGCCTGCGCGCAGTCTTCGATGAGCTTGAGCCCGCGTTCGCGGCACAGCGCAACGAGGCCATCCATCTCGCAGGGCCAGCCGGCCAGGTGCACGCACAGCACGGCCCGGGTGGCCGGCGTGAGCACGGCGCGCACCGTGTCGGCGGTGAGGTTGCCCGAGTCGAGGTCGACATCGGCAAAGACCGGGCGCGCGCCGGCGTTGACCACGCACGAGGCCGAAGCCATGAAGCTGCGCGGCGTGACCACGACCTCGTCGCCTGGGCCGATGTCCAGCGCGCGCAGCGCGGCGTCCAGCGCCAGCGTGCCGTTGGCCAGCGCCACGGCGTGCGGCGTGCCGCACCAGGCGGCGAATTCGCGCTCGAACTCGCGGCATTCCGTGCCGGTCCAGTAATTCACGCGGCCCGAGGCGAGCACGCGGGAGACGGCCTCGATCTCCTCGGCCTTGTAGGCGGGCCAGGGCGAGAACGGTGTGTCAAGCATCGAGGGGCCTTGGGTTGCCGGGTGCGCCGGGTGAGGCAGGCATCGGACGCGCAGGATTGCCGACGACACGCGCGTCATTCTCGACATCGGCCACGACCACGGCGCCCGCACCCACCATCGCCCGCGCGCCGATGCGGGCGCCGTGCCGCACGGCAGCGCCCAGGCCGATCCAGGCCAGGTCGCCGACGGCGACGTTGCCCCCCAGGTGTGCGCCCGGGCCGACGTGCACCGCGCGGCCGAGGCGGCCGTCGTGGTCGACGCTGGCCCCGTGGTTGACGATGGTCGCCACGCCGAGTTCCGCGCCCGGGGCCACGACCGCCCCGGCGGCCACGAAACAACCCGACGCCACGGAGGCCTCCACGCTGACCACGGCAGCAGGGTGCACCACGCTGGCCAGCGGCAGGCCGAGCGACTCGCAGCGGAGCGCCAGATGCTCTCGGCGCACGTTGTCGCCGATGCCGATGTGGCGCTCGACGGCAACGCCGGCCGCCTTCGCCGCTGGGCTTTGGTCCATGAAGGCCTGCGAATCCCCACGCAACGGAAAGCGGCTGACGCTCGGCCCGAGCGTCGCGTCGTCATCGAAGAAGGCGATTTCGCCGTAGCGCCCGGCCGCGGCGGCGGCGTCGGCCACGACACGGCCGTGGCCACCGGCCCCGAGGATCCACAGTGCCGGCTTCGCGCTCACGGACCGGGGCCCTCGTCAGCCCGGGCCACACCGCGAACGGCGGCGCCGCTCGTGCCACGGAACGGCTCCATGGTCGCGTGCCCTTGCGCCGAGACGCCCTCGCGCCGGAACACCTTGCCGATCGTCATGGCCAGGATGCGCAGGTCGAGCCCGAAGGTGCGATGGTCGACATACCAGACATCATGCTCGAAGCGCTGCTCCCAACCGAGCGCGTTGCGGCCATTCACCTGCGCCCAGCCCGTGACACCGGGCAACACCTCGTGCCGTCGCGCCTGCTGCGGCGAATAGAGCGGAAGGTACTCCACCAGCAGCGGCCGCGGCCCCACGAGGCTCATCTCGCCCCGCAGCACGTTGACGAGGCTCGGCAGTTCGTCGAGGCTGGTGCTGCGCAGCGCGCGCCCGAAGCGCGTCAGCCGCTCGGCGTCGGGCAACAGGCGCCCCTGTGCGTCGCGCGCGTCGGTCATGCTGCGGAATTTCCAGAGCCTGAAGATGCGGCCATCGCGCCCCGCGCGCGGCTGCCTGAAGAACACCGGCCCGCCGAGCACCAGGCGCACCAGCAATGCCAACACCATGATGCACGGCAGCCAGATGGGCAGTGTCGCCAGCACGAGGAGGAGGTCGAAGGTCCGTTTCATGGGCAGGCGCCCGGGCGCGGTGCGCGGCGCCACGACCGGCCCGCGGGGCCCCGGCAGCGCCGCAGCGGCAAATTCTAGGTGGCCCCTCGCGGGCCGCTCAGGGATCCCACGTCGGTCGGCATGGACCTCTCGTGCGGCCGTCATGGCGCGGCCTTCGTGCACTGAGGGATCAAGGCAGCGCTCAGTACGCGCAACCTGGAGTCGGCGCGATGTTCGAGCCGAAGCTCGAGCCGTTGCGCCGCAGCGTCGATGCGCAGGCGACGCTGCACGACCTGCGCGCCACGCTCGGCCGCCAGCGGGCGGTCGGCCACGAGCCGCGGTACGCCGCCTGCACCACGCGGGCGAATGATCGCCTGCACATAGCCCTCCCCTGCGAGTTCCAGGCGCAGCAGCCACTCCCGCGTGGGCGCCGTGCCAGCCGGTGGCGCCGCCGACGCGGCGGCGCGGGCCGGCAAGGCGGCCGGCGCTGGCAGCGCCACCTCCGCGCGCAAGACGGTGTTCGTCTCGCGCAGGAAGACGGGCGTCGGGTTCCAGGAGCGCGACTCGGCGCCCGAGGCCAGGGGCGCCGAGCCGAGAGCCACGCGCCGCAGGTTCTTGCGCCCGCCGAGCAAGAACTCGCGCCCTCGCTGCCAGTCGCCGAAGGTCAAAGGCTCGCCGCAGGCCGCGGCGGCTGACGCCCCGGGCGCGTCGAGGAGGCGATAGATCTGGTAGCCGTTGGCCTCGAAGGCCAGTTCGGCCAGCGCGGGGTCGGCCAGCAACGCCTCGAGCGCCGAGTTGTGTACGGGGGGCAGCCAGTAGTCAGGCAGGTGCACGTGCGAGACCCCGAGGTCGCGCAGCCGCTTCGCTGCCGGGCCAGCCTCGCGCTCGGCATAGAAGGGCAGCAGCCGCGGGTCGAGGTAGCTCACCATCGTGCGGCCGGCGTAGAACATGTCGGCCGGCTTCATCGAGAAGACGATGCTGGAACCCGGTGTCTGCACACGCAGGTACTCGACCGCCGCGTAGGGCGCCCAGCGCTGCAGCCGCACGCTCTCGCTGCCGGCCGCTGCGGTGCGTTCACCACCCCGCACCGCGCCACGTTCGGCACTCAGCTGGCTGAGGCGGTAGGTCACGAGCACGGCGAGCTGCAGGCCGATCAGCAGCACCAGCGCGCCGCGCAGGCGGGGGCCGTTCAGCGCCCCCGCGGCCAGAAGTGCGGCGGCGGGCAGGAGGATCAGCATGTACCGTTCGTTGCGCACCATGAGGTCGATGCCGAGCAGCGCGGCGACCACCGCACCCGCCAGATACAGGCCGACGACACCCAGGGCCAGAGGCCGCAGCTGCGCGGCCTCGTCGTGCAGCAAGGCCAGCGGCTGGCGCCGCTGCACCCACCACGCCGGCAGCGCGAAAAGCGCGAGCCAGAACACGAGCGCGTAGGCCTCCACCGCGAACCAGGGCTTGAGCAGCCCGTATTGCACGAGTTCAGCGGGGCTGGCGAGGCCGCGCTGCACCTTGAAGTAGCTGGCCCAGTCGAGCGACGGCAAGGCGAAGACGATCGGGTTGTCGCTGATCGGCGAGCCGAAGAGGCCCATGTTGCGCACGTAGGGCGCCGCCCCGATCGCCAGCGCCACCGCCCCGGCCAGCGCGCCCGTCAGCCCGGCCGCGGGCAGCCGCGAGAGCCAGCGCCGGCGACCTGGCTGGGGCTGCACGAGCAGCAGGGGCAGCGTGAGCAGCAGCACCAGCACCGCCTGCGAGTGCGTCCACAGCGCCAGGCCGAGCATGGCCCCGAGGCCGAGCGCGCGCTGCCACCAGGGGCCCGCCAGCGCGGTGAGCGCCGTGAAGGCCAGCGTCAGCCCGAGCACGGGCAGGGCGTCGATGAGCGCCGAAGCCGAGCCCAGGAAGAGCATCGGCGTACTCACCAGCAGCACCGCCGCGAGCGCCCCGTCGCTGGGCCGCGCCGGGTTGGCCCAGCGCGCGAGCGCCGCCACGCAGGCGGCAGCCCCGGCCAGGCACCAGGGCGCCACCAGGCGCATCAGCAACGGGTGTTCGCTGGTCCCCTGGATCGCGAAGCCCAGGGTCAGCAGCGAAACGTACAGCGGCGGGTGCGTCCACGGGCCGTAGAAGCCCGAGGTGTGCTGCTGCGGCTGCAGCACGGGGTAGCTCGCGATGTCGCGCGTGTCGAAGAGGATGCGGCCAACCGTGGCGTACTCGAGCGCGTCGTTCTGGATGAGCGGCACGGCGAGGCTGTCGACGAGCAACGCCACGAAGAAGCCCCAGGTCAGCACCGCTGCGGGCCCGCGCGGCACCAGGTCGCCAGCGGCCACGAAGCAGCGCCGCGTGGCACCGGTCACCCATCCGGCGAGCGCGATGACGCCCAGCACGCCGAACACGCACGCCGCCTGGGCCCGCGGCGCCGCGCCGGGCCAGGCCCAGAGCGCTGCAACCATGGCCAGCCCGGCCAGCAGTGGCGCGCTGGCCAGGCCCGCAGCCAGCGCCACGCCCGAGGTGCGCGCCGCCGCGGCCCAGGGCCAGGCACCCACGAGCGCCAGCCCGGCGCCGCTGGCCAGGCCCATGAGCAGCAGCCACGCGACGGCGGGGAGCAGGAGGAACTCGACCATGGCCGCGGTGCCTGCGCTCAGTCTCGTCGCCGTGCCATCGCTGCGCCCCGCTCCGGCCGCATCAGCGGTGCAGCCCGAGCGTGTCGAGCTCGTTCACCCGCCGCACGACGTCGTTGAAGGGCAGGCCGATCGTGTCGAGGTACCAGCGCAGCGTCTGCACGCGCGGCCGGTTCTCCACCAACACCGCCTCGAGCGCCTTCTCGCGCGTGATGTGGCCCTCGCGGATCTGGTTGCTGCGGAAGGTGTCGAACTCGCTGAAGCCGCGCGCCGTCATGTAGATGTAGTTGTAGAAGGGCGCCGTGCCGTCGCCGATGCGCCAGGTGCTCGGCGAGTCGGGCGCGATCTCCCAGTCGTACTCGCCGAGCAGGCAGCGGTTCACCTCGTCCTCGTTCCAGATGAAGTGGTCGAAGATGAAGTAGAAGTCGCGCCGCGGCTCGACGTAGTACGACATGAACGCGCCGAACGTGTCGGCGAGCGAGCGGTTCAGGTAGGCCGGGTTGCGCAGGAAGTGCCACCCGAAGTGGCCGGCCAGCTTCACCTTGCGCGTGAACGAGAGGTAGTCGACGCGCTTCTTGCCGAAGTCGGGCGGCACGCCGCAGAAGCCGCTCTTGAAGTCGGTGTTCTCCAGCGGGTTGGCGCACCACAGGTCGAGCGCGATGCCGGTCTGCCGCTTGAGCTGGTTGACGAC
>JAEUPE010000013.1 GCA_016790435.1 Rubrivivax sp.
GTCGAACACGGCGCGCAGGGAGCGGCCGATGAGACGCTGGATCTCCTGCGTGCGGCCACTCTGCTTGCCCTTGGCCGCCTCGCGGTCGCTGCGCGTGTGCGTGCTGCGCGGGAGCATGCCGTACTCGGCCGTCACCCAGCCTTCGCCGCTTCCGCGCTTGTGCGGCGGCACCTTCTCTTCGACCGAGGCGGTGCAGAGCACCTGCGTGGCGCCGAACGAGACGAGCACCGAGCCTTCAGCGTGCCTGGTGTAGCCGCGCTGCAGCGTCACGGCGCGCAGTGCATCATGGGCGCGACCGCCCGAGCGTTGGAATGTCATGGCGCCATTGTCCCGCACGGCGCACCGACTTCACCCGGCCAGGCCGCGCCAGTGATGCGGGCCGGGCAGGGCATCGGCCGCGCCTCCATCACCCTCCGCGCCGAAAGGCGTATGCCCTCCAGGCCCAAGCACGGCCGAGCACGCGCGTTGCTAGACTCGCGCCGCTCTTGATGGGGAGTAGCCAGCGGGCCGGCGTCTGCGCAGCAGATGCGGCACCGATGCAACGTCGTCACTACGGCCGGCGCCTTGCGCCCGGCCCGGCGTTGCAGGCCACGGCCGCGGTCAGACACCGCCGGCCCGTCGGCACGGCCAGACCAGCCATGGGTCCACGACGCCACCTCGACGTCCGCCTTGCGGCGGCCGGTGCGGTGGCGTGGCGCAACTCAACGGAACGGCAGTGATGCAATCCATCGGCTCTCCCCTCATGTGGTCCCTGTTCACGGCCTTCGTGCTCGTCGCGCTGTTCGTCGACTTCTTCGCGATGAGCAAGCAGGGTGCCCACCGCGTCGGCATGCGCGAGGCCGCCATCTGGTCGGTCATCTGGTTCGGCGTTTCCTTCGTGTTCATGGGCTGGCTGTGGTGGTACCTGGGCGGCACCGGCCCCGACGCCGTCGCGCGCGACCTGGCCAACGACAAGGCGCTGGAGTTCCTCACCGGCTACCTGATCGAGAAGGCGCTGGCGGTCGACAACATCTTCGTCTTCCTGATGTTGTTCACCTACTTCGCCGTGCCGGCCGAGTTCCAGAAGCGCGTGCTGATGATCGGCATCCTCGGCGCGCTGGTGCTGCGCGCCGCGATGATCCTCGTGGGCGCCTGGCTGATCTCGCAGTTCCACTGGATCCTGTACGTGTTCGGCGCATTCCTGCTCTTCACGGGCGTGAAGATGTGGTGGGCGGCGGGCCAGGAGCCCGACCTCGACAACAACCCGGCGCTGAAGTGGATCCGCGGCCGCATCAAGATCTCGCCCAACTACGACGGCGAGAAGTTCTTCACCGTCGTCGATGGCATGAAGATGGCGACGCCGCTGCTGGTGGTGATCCTGCTCGTGGGCATCGTGGACCTCGTGTTCGCGGTCGACTCGATCCCGGCCATCTTCGCGATCACGACCGACCCGGTCATCGTGCTCACCTCGAACGTGTTCGCGATCCTGGGCCTGCGCGCGATGTACTTCCTGCTCGCCAACGTGCACGAGCGCTTCCACCTGCTCAGCTACGGCCTGGCCATCATCCTGATCTTCATCGGCGCCAAGATGCTGCTCATCGACGTCTACAAGATCCCGGTGGCGGTCTCGCTCGGCTTCACCGCGGTGACGCTGGCGGTGACGATGATCCTGTCGCTGAAGATTCCGCCCAAGGGTTCGGCGCCGGCCGGCGGGGCCTACCCGTTCGGGGCGAAGAAGCTCGAGGACGAGCGCGAGTGAGAGGTGGCCGCGGGTTCCGGGCGGGAGGGCACAGGGCGCCGCGGCCCGCCGACTGCCCGCGCCCTTAGCGCCGCTTGCCGGAACTGCGCTGGATGGCCTCGTTGATCTCGCGGATCGAGCGCTCGATCTCGGCGTCGTCGAGTTCGTCGTCGACGGTGTCGCCGCTGCCCAGGCTGGCCTGGATCGTCGAGGCGAAGACCTCTTCGCCCAGCGATAGCGTGGAGATGCCGCCGCTGTCGGCGTCTTCGTGCCCGTCCCACTCGACCGACAGCACGGTGACGTTGTCGCTCTTCTCGCCGGCCACGCGCAGGGCGCGCTCGACGAGCTCGGGCACCGCCTCGGCAATGGGATAGGCCGTCATCACCTCGGTGATCTCGGCGTCGGTGACGCTGCTCCACAGGCCGTCGCTGCAAAGCAACACGCGGTCGTGCGGCTGCATGCGCAGCGGGCCGGCCGTGTCGACCACCGGCTTGCCCGGGCTGCCCAGGCAGGTGAAGAGCACGTTGCGGTTGACGCGGTCGCCCATGGGAACGACCTGCGACAGCGTCTCCTGGAGCTCGGAGTAGCTGTGGTCGCGCGTGCGTGCGACGAGCTTCTCGCCGCGCACGAGGTAGAGGCGCGAGTCGCCGCAGTGGGCCCAGTAGGCCGAGTTGCCCTGCAGCAGGCAGGCCACGACGGTGGTTCGCGGCGTGTCGACGAGGCCCTTCTCGGTGGCGTAGCGCAGCAACTGGTGGTGCGCGGCGATGATCGCCTCGTGCAGGAAGCGCAGCGGATCGGCCAGCCGCGGCTTGGCGTCGCGCTGGAACATCGCCGCCAGCGTCTGCAGCGCCATCTGGGAGGCGACCTCGCCCTCCGGATGGCCGCCCATCCCATCGGCCAGTGCGAAGAGCCCGGCATCCCGCGTGTAGCAGTAGCCCATGCGGTCTTCGTTCTTCTCGCGGCCACCCTTGCGGCTGACCTGGTAGACCGCAAATCTCATGGCCACGGGCTCAGGTCTTCGCGCCGGTCTTGAGGGTTTCGAGCTGCAGTTTCAGGCGCTCGCCGAAACTGAGCTTCGTGTAGCGGCGCTCCGTCTCGCGTGCGAGTTCCTTCTGCAGCGCGAACACGCTTTGCGGGCGACTGAGGGGATCGAGCGACATGCACCACTCCGTGACTTCGATGAGATTGTCGGAGTAGACATTGCGCAGGCGCGACAGGGAAAGCGCGAGTCGGTCTTTCTCGAGGCGCTGTGGCGCGTCGTTCGGCGGGTAACCCTGCATGCAGGCGTAGATGCAGGCGCCGATGGCGTAGATGTCGGTCCAGGGGCCGAGCGTGCCGTCGCGCCGGTACATCTCGGGCGCCGCGAAACCGGGCGTGTACATCGGCCGGATGAAGTTGCCCTCCTTGCTCAGCACCTCGCGCGCAGCGCCAAAGTCGAGCATCACGGCCTTGTTGTCGTTGGTGACGAAAATGTTGGCCGGCTTGATGTCCAGGTGCAGCATCTTGTGCTGGTGCACGATGCGCAGGCCGCGCAGGATCTCGTCGAAGAGGCTGCGGATCGAGCTCTCCCGAAACACCTTGTCACGTTTGAGGTCGCGTGCCGTGACGATGAAGTCCTGCAGGGTGTCGCCCTGCAGGTAATTCATGACCATGTAGACGGTCTCGTTCTCGCGGAAGAAGTTCAGCACCGAGACGACGCTCGGGTGGCAGATCTGCGCGAGGGAGCGGCCTTCTTCGAAGAAGCTCTTGAGGCCGAGTCGGTACAGCGGCTGCTTGTCGGGCTTGACGCGCGGTGTCAACTCGCCCGCCGAGCGCTCGGCGAGCGAGGCGGGCAGGTACTCCTTGATGGCCACGTACTGCCTGTCCTCTCCCTCGGCCAGATAAACCACCCCGAAGCCGCCGGCGGCCAGCTTCTTGACGATCTGGTAGCCCCCGACCACTGTGCCCGACGGCAACGGTGCTGGCTTGGGCTTTGACATAATCGTTGCGGGGTGTGGCAGGAGTGCCCGAGACGGCTGTGAGCAGGCCGATACGGGAAAGCAGAGGGCGCGCGCGCTATGGCGGTTTATAGCATGACGGGTTACGCAAGCGCAGCCGTCGAACTAGGTCCGGCGCTGGGCAGCGTGAACATCGAGGCCCGCTCCGTCAATGGCCGGTTCCTGGACCTGAACCTGCGCCTAACCGACGAACTACGGTCACTCGAGCCGACGCTGCGCGAGATGCTGGCCGCCGCCTGCCGGCGCGGCAAGGTCGAGGTGCGCGCCAGCACGACCCGCGGCGCGGAAGACGGCCTGCCTCAGCCGAGCGCCGAACAGCTGAACCGCCTGTCACGCCTGCAGGGCACGGTGCAGGCTTGGCTGCCCGATGCCCGCAGCCTGTCCGTGAACGAGGCACTGGCCCTGTGCCGCGGCGGCGCAGGTGGCGCCCATTGGGAAGCGCCGGCGCTGGAGGCGGCCCGGCAATGCGTCCAAGGCCTGCGTGAGGCGCGCGAGCGTGAAGGAGCGCGACTGGCCGCCTCGCTCACCGAGCGCACGACGCAACTGCGCGAACTGGCGCGCCAGGCCGCGCCCCTGATACCCGCTGTCGTGCAGAAGCAGCAACAGCGCTTCCAGGAGCGCTGGCGCGAGGCGCTCGCCACCGCCCAGGTCGGCGCCTCCATCCCCGAGAGCGCCCTGCAGGAGCGGGCCCTCACGGAGGCGGCAGCGCACGCCATTCGCATCGACGTGGCCGAGGAACTGACGCGGCTGGCATCGCACCTGGACGAGGTCGACCGCCTGCTCGCCAAGGGCGGCGAGCTCGGCAAGCGCCTCGATTTCCTGATCCAGGAGCTGCACCGCGAGGCGAACACGCTCGGCGCCAAGTCGGCGGCGCTCGAACTCTCCGCCATCTCGGTGGACATGAAGGTGCTCATCGAGCAGATGCGCGAGCAGGTGCAGAACATCGAGTAGCCTCTCCGCATGGGACCGACGATGGAGACTCCGGGCAATCTCTTCTGCGTCGCCGCCCCCAGCGGGGCCGGCAAGTCCAGCCTCGTGAAGGCGCTGCTCGAGCTCGATTCGCACCTCGTGGTGTCGGTCTCGCACACGACACGCCCGCCGCGCGGGCAGGAAGTGCATGGCCGCGAGTACTGGTTCGTCGACGAGCCCGCCTTTCGCGACATGATCGATCGCGGCGAGTTCTTCGAGTGGGCGCAGGTGCACGGCAATCTCTACGGCACCTCGCGCAAGGCCATCGAGGAGCGGCTGATGCAGGGCATGGACGTCGTGCTGGAGATCGACTGGCAGGGCGCACTCCAGATCAAGCAGCTCTTCCCGCACGCGGTGCTCATCTTCATCCTGCCGCCCAGCTGGCAGGAACTGGAACAGCGCCTGCGCCGCCGTGGCGAGGATGGCGCCGAGGTGATCGCCACAAGACTCGCGAACGCCCGGCTGGAAGTGGCCCAGGCGCAGCACTTCGACTTCGTCATCGTCAACAGCCTGTTCGAGACGGCGCTGTTCGACCTCAAGGCCGTGGTGCACTCGCAGCGGTTGAAGTTCGCCGCGCAGCGGCGCGCCCGCTCGCAGGTGTTCACCGCCCTCGGGCTGGCCTGACCGGCAGCCCGCGCCCCGGCGGCTTCGCCGGGCTGACTTGAATCGAGGGACGTGACGCTGGACGCGTTCAGCGCGTGGCCAGCGTGAACCCCACCCGGGTGAGCCCGGCGTCGCTCTCGGCGACGGTGCGCCCGGCGTGCATGCGCGCGATCGCAGCCACGATGGCCAAGCCCAGGCCATGGTGCTGCTCCTCGGGGCAGCATCTGGAGTCGTCTCCGCGGAAGAAGCGGTCGAAAAGGCGCGGCAACTGCTGCGGCGCGATCGACCGGCCCTTGTTCTGCACCACCACCTGCACCTGTTCGGCCGTCTGCGCCAATTCGGCCGAGATGCGCACGACCACGGTCGAGCCGTGATCGGCATAGCGCGTGGCGTTGCCGAGCAGGTTGGACAACGCCCGCTTGAAGAGCGGCTCGTCGACCGGCACCACGGCGTCGCCCTCGATGCGCAACGCGAGGCCGGAGTCCTCGAGCGCCGCTTCGTGGAACTCCACTACCTGCGCTGCCAGCGCCGCCAGGCTCACCGGCTGGCCCCGTCTGGCCACCGCGCCACGGTCAGCCTGCGCGAGGAAGAGCATGTCGTTGACCATCGCCGACAGCCGCTGCATCTCCTCGAGGTTGGACACGAGCGTCTCGCGCAGCACTTCGTTGCTGCGCTCGCGCGAGAGCGCGACCTCGGTCTCGCCGATCAGCGTGGCCAGCGGCGTGCGCAACTCGTGGGCGACGTCGGCATTGAAGGCTTCGAGTTGCGAGTACGCCCGCTCGAGCCGCTCCATCAAGGCGTTGAACTGCTCGATCCAGGGCAGCAGTTCCTCGGCCGGATCGGCGAGCGAAAGCCGCCGGTCCAGTTGTCGAGGCGAGATCCCGCGTGTCTGCGCCGTCAGTTCGCCCAGCGGCCGTAGCGCGGCCCTCACGTGCCAGAACGCGCCGGCCGCCACCATGCCGCCGGCGGCCAGGGTCACCAAGGCCATCACCCAGGCCCAGCGGCGGCCCATCTGCGCGTCGTGAGAGAAGTCGACGGCATAGCGAGAGCGCAGCCCGCCCCCTGGCAACCCTGCCGCTACGACGCTGAATTCATGCGTCTTGACATGCTTGGAGTGGGCCAGCGAAGAGGGCATCGGGTCGGCATGCAGCAGCCGTCCATCGGCGAGCCACACTTCCAGGCGGGCGTCGCCGCGCATCGGCGCATCGCTGCGCAGGCGCGACAACACGGCCGCCTCGCCGCCCGCCTTCGCCTCGAGTTCGAGGATCTCGGCGAACAGGGCGCAGCGGCGTGCGACGTCCTCGGCGTTGCGCTGCGAGATCATCATGCCGATGGAGGCCCACGAGCCCCATGACAGCAAGCCGAGCACGAGCATCGTGACGATGGCGAGCTTCTTCGACAGCCGCGCCCCGATGGAGTGGCTGCAGATCACCCCGCAGGCAGCGTCGCTGGCCGGCTTCACGAGCGCTCCTCCAGCACGTAGCCCATGCCACGCACGGTGTGCAGCAGCTTGGCCTCGAACGGGTCGTCGAGCTTGGCGCGAAGCCGGCGCACGGCGACCTCGACGACGTTGGTGTCGGAGTCGAAGTTCATGTCCCACACCTGCTCGGCCAACGTGGTGCGCGAGAGGATCTGCCCGCGCCGGCGCAATAGCAGCGCCAGCAGGTTGAACTCCTTGGCCGTGAGGTCCAGCCGCTGCTGCGCGCGCAACGCCTTGCGGCTGAGGAGGTCCACCTCGAGGTCGGCGATGCGAAGCTGGGTCGCCGGCTGCGCCACGCCCGTCGCGCCGCGGCGCGCCAGCGCGACGATGCGCGCCTGCAGTTCGGAGAATGCGAAGGGCTTGACCAGGTAGTCGTCGGCACCCTGCTCAAGCCCGCGCACGCGGTCCTCGACCTTGTCCCGCGCGGTCAGCATCAGCACGGGCGTGCGCTTGCCGCCGGATCGCATCGCCGACAGCACGCCGAAGCCGTCCACACCGGGCAGCATGAGGTCGAGCAGCACCACGTCGTATTCCCCGCCGGTGGCAAGGCGACGACCGTCGATGCCGTCGTGCGCCAGGTCGACGACGTGGCCGCTCTCGCTCAGGCCCTTGTGCAGGTACGGGGCGAGCTTGACTTCGTCTTCGATGACCAGGAGTCGCATGCTGTCGAGGATGGGGTTGCACGCAGGGCGGTGGGCGGAACCAGCCGGTCCGGGCCGCAACTCGCCGACCACGGGAGCCCGGCTCGCCACGCAGGCCAGCCCACTGAACACACGGCCGCAATCCTCGCATTTCCGGCACCGGCCGGGGATTACGAATTTGTCATCTGGCCGTTCGGTGGCGCGGCGCCGGTATTCGTGGCCTCGATGCGAGGCGGAGCCGAGGCCCCAGGCAGCGGCGTCGGCTATAATCCGCCGCTTCGTCTCCCTCAGGTCGCGCCCATGGCGCAGCCCACCGCCACCATGGCCCGCATCACCGTCGAAGACTGCCTTGCCAAGGTCCCCAATCGCTTTCAGCTCGTGCTCGCGGCAACCTACCGTGCCCGCATGCTGAGCCAGGGCCACGCCCCAAAGGTGGAAACGAAGAACAAGCCCGGGGTCACCGCCCTGCGCGAAGTGGCCGCTGGGGAAGTCGGCCTTGAAATGTTGCGCAAGGTTCCGATCTAGGAATCTCTCCAGGGGCAACCCGCCCCTGAACTCGCCGGGGCCGGCTGCCGCGAAAGGGCATGAAGGGCGCCGCTCCAGCCAGGAGCCGCGCCCTTCGGCCTTTCTTGAGCCGCGCCTTAGCGCCGGCCACGATCTCCGCTAAATTCCGGCCATGAGCCTGCGCTCTCTGGCCGCCGAGTTCTTGCCTTCTGCCCTGCAGGGCCTTCAAGGCCTGCAGCGGACGAACTCGCCCGCGGCGGACGAGGCGGCGGGCCAGGAGGCCTCGTCGTTCCAGGCACTGGCAGACAAGCTTGGCTACCTCTCGAAGGCCGACGTCAAGCAGGTGCGAGAGGCCTACCGCTTCGCCGATGCCGCCCACCTCGGCCAGTTCCGCGCCGACGGCAAGCCCTACATCACCCACCCGATCGCGGTGGCGGGCCTCGTGGCCGACTGGAAGCTCGATGCGCAGGCCGTCATGGCCGCGCTGATGCACGACACGATCGAGGATCAGGGCGTCACCAAGGCCGAATTGATCGAGAAGTTCGGCGCGCCGACCGCCGACCTCGTCGACGGCCTCACCAAGCTCGACAAGCTGCAGTTCAGCACGCGCGAGGAGGGCCAGGCCGAGAGCTTCCGCAAGATGCTGCTGGCGATGGCGCGCGATGTGCGCGTCGTGCTGGTCAAGCTGGCCGACCGGCTGCACAACATGCGCACGCTCGGCGCGCTGGCGCCCGATCGGCGCCGGCGCATCGCACGCGAGACGCTGGACATCTACGCGCCCATCGCGCACCGCCTGGGCCTGAACCAGATCTACCGCGAGTTGCAGGAACTCGCCTTCGAGTTGCTGCACCCTTGGCGGCACGCGGCGTTGGCCAAGGCCCTCGTGCGGGCGCGCGGGCACCGGCGCGACATCGTCGAGCGTGTGCGCAAGGAGGTCGAGCGCGCCTTCGCGCAGCACAAGCTGCGCGTGCAGGTGAGTGGACGCGAGAAGACGGTCTACTCGATCTACCGCAAGATGCGCGACAAGCACGCCGGCTTCGCGCAGGTGAACGACCTGTTCGGCTTCCGCATCGTCGTGCCCACGCTCACCGACTGCTACGTCGCCCTCGGCGTGCTGCACGGGCTGTACAAGCCGGTGCCCGGGCGCTTCAAGGACTACATCGCCATTCCCAAGGCCAACGGCTACCAGAGCCTGCACACCACGCTCGTGAGCCCGCTAGGCACGGCCGTGGAGTTCCAGATGCGGACCGAGGCCATGCATGCGGTGGCCGAGAGCGGCATTGCCGCGCATTGGCTCTACAAGCAGCGCGGCGACAAGCAGGCCGCGGCGGAGGCTCAGCGCCTGAGCTCGATGTGGCTGCAGAGCCTGCTCGACATCCAGGACGAGACGCGCGATTCGTCGGAGTTCCTCGAGCACGTGAAGATCGACCTGCATCCCGAGGCGGTCTACGTGTTCACACCCCGCAGCAAGATCCTGGCGCTGCCGCGCGGCGCGACGCCGGTGGACTTCGCCTACGCCATCCACTCCGACGTCGGCCAGCACATGGTGGCGGCCAAGGTGAATGGCGAACCGGCGGCACTGCGCACCGAGCTCAAGAGCGGCGACGTCGTCGAGGTCATCACCGCGCCGGGAGCGCGGCCCAATCCGGCCTGGCTGTCGATGGTGCGCACCGGGCGCGCGCGCAGCAAGATCCGCCACTTCCTGAAGAACATGGAAGCCGAGGAGTCGCGCGCCCTGGGCGAGAAGATGCTCGCGCAGGCGCTGCGCGCCGAAGGCCTCTCGCCGCCCTCGTCCGACCCGACGGACAGCGACGCGGCAGCGTTGTGGCAGCAACTGGCGCGCTGGGGCGGCAACCGGCATCGCGGCGAGTTGCTGGTCGACATCGGCCTCGGCCGCAAGGTGGCCACCATCGTCGCCAAGCGCCTGGCGCACATGATGGGCGAGCGCGGCATCAAGCCCGATGCCGTCTCGCTGACGCTCGGCCGCTTCGCCGCCGAAGATGCCGCCACGGCCCAAGGAGTCGTGTTCGTCGACGGCAGCGAAGGTGGCTCGGTGCAGTTCGCCACCTGCTGCCGGCCGATCCCGGGCGACGCCATCACCGGCTACCTCGGCCGCGGCGAGGGCCTGCTCGTGCACACGGTCGAGTGCCCCACCGGCAAGCGGCTGTACGAGCGCGACAGCGAGCGCTGGATGCACGTCGAGTGGGCCGACGAGCTGACGCGCCCGTTCGAGACCACGGTGCACGTGCTCGTCAACAACGGCAAGGGCGTGCTCGCGCAGGTCGCCGCGGCCATCAGCGCGGCCGAGGCCGACATCACGCACCTGGACATGGACTCCGGCCGCGGCGGCGACTCCGTCGAGCTCCGTCTCATGGTGAGCGTGCGCGACCGCGTCCATCTCGCCGACGTGTTGCGCGCTCTGCGGCGCTCGGCCACCGTGCAGCGGGTGTCGCGTTACCGCGCCACCTGAGGTGCCGGAGTCGCCGGGCGGCCCGGCTCAGGCGCCACGCTCGCCGCCGCCCACGGGCGCCGGGTAGCTCACCGAGAGCACCTCGATGCGCTCCAAGCCTCCCGGCGTGGGCAAGGTCACGTCGTCGCCTTCGCGCGCCTTGAGCAAGGCGCGCGCGATCGGCGCCACCCAACTCACGTCGCCGCTCAGGCTGTCGGCCTCGTCGATGCCCTTGATCGTGATCGTGCGCTCTTCGCCGCGTGCGTTGGCGTAGGTGACGGTGGCGCCGAAGAAGACCTGGTCGCTGCCATGGTGCACGCTCGGGTCGGCGATTTCGGCGATGTCGAGCCGGCGCGTGAGGAAGCGGACGCGCCGGTCGATCTCGCGCAGCCGCTTCTTCCCGTAGAGGTAGTCGCCGTTCTCCGAGCGGTCGCCATTCTTGGCCGCCCACGACACCACCTCCACGACCTTGGGCCGCTCGACGTCCAGGAGGCTCAACAACTCCTCACGCAGCCGCCGGTAGCCGGCGGGCGTCATGTAGTTGCGCGCGCCCGCGGGCAGCGCGGGCAGGCCGGGTGCCTCGCCGTCGTCCTCGTCGGCGGCGTCGGACTCCTTGACGAAGGCCTTGTTCACGACCCGCAGCGCGTTGAAGCAGTCAGCGTATGGCGTCGATCTTGAGGACCGCGGCGCCATAGCTCCCGTCGCACGCAGCGCCACCGGGCGCGCAACTGGCGCGGCCTGCCACCACCGAACCGGGGCCGGCATGGCTAGCCACCGCCGCGGCGGCGGCCTCGCCGCCCGCGAAGATGCGAATGTCGCCTTCGGCCTGCGGCCTCAACCCGTCGAAGTTGCGAGCTTCGGCCGAGACGATGACGAGGAAGTGGTTGGGCCCGGCGGGTTCGACCGCATCCAGTTCGAGCCCACCCTTGATCGGAAACTGCCAGTTCTGCCCGGCGCGCACCGTCACCGGACCCGAGAGGCGGTTGGGCACGATCTGAGCCAAGGCGCCGTCCGGCCCCACGGCGAGCACATAGAGGTGCCCGGCGCGGTCCGACTGAACATTGAAGCGGAATCGGTCGGCCCCGATGCGCAGCGTCGTCTTCGGGGCGCTCGCGCGCACCCCGAATCCGGCGGCCTGGGCCTGCACCACTTTGTCGAACTCCCGCACGGCACTGAACGCCACGGCCACCGGGGCGGGAGGCGCTGGTTGGGCCACCGCAGGAGCAGGAGCAGGAGTAGGCGCAGGCCCGGCGCCCGGACCTGGCACCGGCGGCGGCGGCGAAATCGAGCCGTCGGTCTTCGGTCGCGTCATCAGGTAGCCGCCGGTGCCGAGCGCCACCACCGCCGCCCCCGCCACGCCGAAGACGAGGCCACGGCGGCTCGAGCCTTCGCCTTCGGCGCTGCGTGCGTCCCGCTGGGGGGCCGCCGTCGGCGGCGGCGCACGCCGAGGCGCCATGCGCGTCGGCTCGCCGGCCTCGGGGGCAGCCGGCGCCATGCGGGTGGGCGGCTGGGGCGGCGGCGCGGCGAAGGTCGGCGGCTGTTGCGCCATCAGCGTTTGCGGACCCGGGCCGCGCACCTGCGTCCCGGCACCGGGCGCGCCAGGCTGGCGGGTCATCGTGGGCGGCGCGATTCGCGTCACGTCGTCGGCCTGCCCGCTCATCACCGTCCGGGCACCGCCCATGCCGGTGCTCGGATGCAGCAGGCCGAGGTCGTCTCGGAAAGCCTCGATGTTCTGCGTGCGCTGCTCCGGACGCACCAGGAGCGCACGATCGACGGCCTCGAGGAACTGCGCCGAGTAGCGCCCGGCCGCGACCTGCGCCAGGGGCTGGTAGCTGTCGCTGAGCATGCGCCCCACCGAGACCGGCGGCGTCTTGCCGGTGATGGCGAAGTACACCACCGCCGCCAGCGCGTAGACGTCGGTCCACGGGCCCTGGCGCATGCCGGGGATCTCGGCATATTGCTCGATCGGCGCGTAGCCGGGCTTGAGGATCACCGTCAGCGCCTGCGTCATGTCGCCGATGACGCGCCGCGCGGCGCCGAAGTCCAGCAGCAGCGGCCGCTGGCTGCCGGCCAGCATCATCACGTTGTCGGGCGCGATGTCGCGGTGGAAACAGTTCTCGGCGTGGATGACCCGCAGCGCCTCGCAAAGCGGCAGCAACAGCGTGCGCAGCCAGGCCTCGTCGGGCGGACCGCCGTTGGCGGCGACCATCTCGCGCAAGGTGTCGCGCAGGTTCTTGCCTTCGTAGAACGGCATCACCATGTAGGCCGTGCCGTTGGCCTCCCAGAACTGGTAGACGCGCACCAGCGAGGCATGGTCGAACTGCGCCAGCAGCCTCGCCTCGTTGACGAAGCTCTTCATGCCGGCTTCGAAGGTCTCGCGGTGTCGCTCGCTCTTCACCTGGATGCCGCTCTCGGTGCGCGCGGCCAGCGACGTGGGCATGTACTCCTTCAGCGCCACGCGGCGATGCACCGACGTGTCGTAGGCCAGGTACACGATGCCGAAGCCGCCCTCGCCCAGCAGCCCCGTGATCTCGAACTCCTTCATGCGCGTGCCGACGGGCAGCACGTTGCCGAGCTCGGCCGCCTTGGTGGGCGGGGGCGCCATGATCTCGGTGCGCTCCACCGGCGCGGTGGGCGCGAAATGCGTCGGCTCGAACCCGCCCCCCTTGGCACTGTCGCGCGGGGTGAATGCGGTCTTGTCGTCGTCGGCGGCGGGCGTCATGTCCGGCAGGCAGAGGCTGGTCGGGGCTGAGCCCCGATTGTGGACGCAGTCGGGGCCGGATCACGCCGCGAACCCGTCCGCCATTCAAGTGACGGCCTGCACGGTCGATACCCCGATGAGGTCCCGGACCCGGGCCCGCCACGGCTCCCGAGCCGCGCGGCCGGCCGGTCTGCCCCGGCCTTGGACTCGCCAACACCCGGCCGCCGGGTTCTTGCTCCCGCCACTCCGACCAGACGACCGGCCCATGCTGCCTGCCCCGCTCAAGCGCCTCCTTGCCCAGCCCAGTCACCGGTGGGCGTTGCTCGCCGTGCTCGGCCTGGCCGCCGTCGTCACACCCTTGGCGGAGGTCTGGCGTCGACAGGGCCTGGAGTTGCAGACCGCCTTCGACGCACGCAGCGCCCTGCAATCGGTGGCGGCGGGGTTGCAGACGCAGCGGGCACTGTCCGCTCATCGGCCCTACGCGGCAGCGGTCCTGGCCGGCCGCGACCAGCAAGAACCGGAGCGGCTGCGCCGCCAGCAGGCCGTGGACAGCGAAGTGGGCACCCTTGTCGCCAGCCTGGAAGCGCAGCGCCTGCACCGGGCGCTGGACGAAGCCGACCAATTGCGCAACGAGTGGACGAACCTGCTCGAGGGCATCGGCCGCCGCAAGATGCCCGCGGCGGCCAGCGACGCGGCCCACGATCTGCTGATCGAGCAGGTGTTCGTCATCATGGACCTCACCGCGGGCGCCGGCGGCCTGCAAGGCCAGGTCGGCCGGGCCTTCCGCGCCGAGGCGTGGACGCTCGCCATGCAGACCCTGCCGCGCCTGGCCGCGAATCTGGCGCGCTGGCCCGGCGACGCCGCCCTGTCGGCCGACCCGTTGGGCGCGAATCCCGGCACCCTTGCGCAGGCGCGCCGAGCGGCCAAGGCGGCGACCGACCTGCTGACAACGCTCGACGCGACCGGTGCCGACGAGCCTGCTCCCGACCCGGCCATCGTGCATGCCCTGGTGGCGCTGCAACAGAGTGCCACGCACCTGGCAACGCCGGCTGCGGCAGGCCTTTCCCCGGCGGCCGCGGCGCGTCGCGCACACGCGGCCAGCGTCGAGGCCCATCGCGCGTTGATCGTTCACCTCGACGCCGGGCTCGTGCAGGCGACCTCGGCGCTTCGCCTGGAGCGGTTGGCGGTGGCTGCGGCCGGTCTGCTGGCGCTGTTCATTGCGGCCTTCGCCGGGTCGATGGCGCTTCCGCGACGCGCCGCCTCGCCCAGCGAGGGTGCTGCGGTGCCCGACAGCCCGAGCGACGAGGCGTCCACAACGGCGCTTCACACGGCCACCGTGCCCGGTGGCGCCGAAAGCCAGGGACCGGCCAGCGATCTGCTGCTCAGGCTGCGCCGCCGCGCGACAGAAGCCGAGGCCGAAAGCGCCCATCGGCCCAGGCCGCCGACCCAGCCCTGACCTGGCGCCAGGCGCCCAGCGCCAGGGCGTCTGCGCCCTGCCCGAGCCTGGTCCGACTCGACGACGACGTCTTGACGCGCCTCAACCGCGCACGTCAGGACGCGGTCCCGCTCGGCCGAGAATGGCCCTCCTTCGTCGCACTCCAGTCAAGAGTCAAAGGTGGATGTCCGCATGAGATCGCTGTTCGACGCCGGCTCCATCCGCTCCCGGATCGCCCTGTCGACCCTGGTCATCGTGCTGCCTGTGGCCGGCACGGTCGGGTGGCTCCTCGCCGTGGACGTTCGCCAGGCCCGGGAGGCCGCCCATGCGAAGGTCAAGATCCTCGCCACCGAGTCGGCCGACGACGTGCAGCGCTTCCTTCGCCAGTCCTCCGCCGTGCTCGGGCGGATCGCAGCGAGGCCACTCGTGGCCGCAATGGACCCAACGAAATGCGACCCCGTCGTGCGTGAATACGCAGAAGTCAATCCGGAGTACGCAGCACTCGCCGTCCGCAATGCGCACGGCAAGGTCGTCTGCGCCGGTGCGGACGACCCGCTGGGCGCGATGTCAGATCAGACCCCGCCTTGGTTCACCACTGCCCTGCACGGCAACGGCCTGCAGGCCGGGGACGCGATGCTCCTGGCAACGGGAGACCCACGCTGGGTGACCGTGCTGTCGCATCCGGTGCGCAACGCGGCCGGCGTACCCATGGGGTTGTTGACCCTCCCGGTTGAACTCATGCGCCTGAGCGAACAGTTCCTGACCTCGGTACCCGGCAATGCCGTGGGTGACCGTGCTGGACCGGCAACGCACGGTCCTGCTGCGCTCCAGCGACGCCCGGACCTTCGTCGGCCACCGGCGCCCAGCGGGTAGCGCTGATCCACTTGACGGCCAGCGCGAGGGATTCGACCAGGCGGTCGGACGCGATGGTGTGTTGCGCGTGCTGGCGTTCGTGACCCTGCCCGGCTCCGAATGGCAGGTCGTGGCTGGCCTGCCGGCGTCGGAGGTGTTCGCGGACTACCAAGTCCACCTGTACCGAACGGCGGCCATTGCCCTGGCCGTCGCGCTGCTCGGCCTGACGCTCGCCTGGCGCTTGAGCACCGGCATCGCCGCGCCCATGGCAGGCTTGGCTGCGACGGCGCGCGACGTCGCCGCAGGTGACCTGACGGCCCGTGCCGAACTCTGCGGCCCCACCGAGGTGATCACCGTCGCGGAACAGTTCAACCGCATGCTCGACGCACGCATTGCGGCTGAAGCGGCGTTGCGCGAGAGTGAACAGCGCTACCGCACCCTCGTGGACTGGTCCCCCGAGGCCCTCTCCGTGCACCGTGACGGCAAGGTCTTGTTCGTGAACCCGGCGGCCGTCGCGCTGCTGGGCGCGCAGTCCGCGGATGAACTGATCGGATGCGAAAGCATCGACATCGTTCCGAACGAGGCCCGACCGGACGTGCTCGAAGCCGTGCAGTCGGCGATCGCCCACGGCGACGCCATCACGCGGCGCGAGCAGCGCCTCAGGCGGCGCGACGGCGCGCACGTCGACGTGGAAGTGCACGGCACCCGGATCGTCTTCAACGGCGGTCCGGCGCTGATCGCGTCGATGCGCGACATCACGAAGCGCAAGCAGGTCGAGGCGGAGTTGCGCGAGAGCGAAGCGCGGCAACGCCGCCTGCTGACCCTCCTGCCCGTGGCCGTGTTCGTCGTCACGGACGACCGCGTCACGTTCGCGAACGAGGCCTCACTGGAGCTCTTCGGCCGTGCGGCCGAAGCGGTGCTGGGGAAGTCGCCGCTCACCCTTCTTCATCCCGATTCGGTCGAACTGGCCAGGTCGCGCACCGCCGCGCTGCGCCATGGCGCCGCAGTCGCGCCGCTGGTCGAGATGAAGATCGTGCGCGCCGATGGCGGGGTGCGCGTCGTCGAAACCATGGGCACGCCGATCGAGGAGCAGGGCGAGAAGTCCGTTCTCGTCGTCATGCGCGACGTCACCGATCTGCAGCAGGCGCAATTGGCGCTGGCGCAGTCCCATGCCGACCTGCAGCGCCTGTTCACCGCGGAGGACCGGGTGCAGGAGGACGAGCGCAAGCGCATCGCGCGCGAGTTGCACGACGACCTGCAGCAGACACTGGCCGCCATCCGGATGAACCTGAAGGCTGCGGGTGAGCGCCTGGCAGCCAACCCGCAAGGCGCCGTGGAGTTGCTGGCCGAGGTCGATGCCCTGGCCGGCGCCGCCATCGCCTCGACGCGCCGCATCGTCAACGATCTGCGTCCGCCCATCATCGAAGACCTGGGGCTCGCCGCAGCGCTGGAGATGCTGGCGGCACAGTTCCGGCAGCACAGCGGCATCGACTGTGTCGTCGAGTTGCACGACGACGGTGGTGCGGCAGTGGAGGTGCCCGCCGTTGCGACCAGCTTGTACCGCGTGGCGCAAGAGTCGCTGAACAACGTCCTCAAGCATGCGAATGCGCGCCAGGTGACGATCCGCCTTGGCAGGAATCGGGACGATCGCTTCACGCTGTGCATCCACGACGACGGCGTCGGATTCAACGTCGTGGCGCGCCATAAGCCACGATCCTTCGGCCTGCTGGGCATGGCGGAACGCATCCGCGCCCTCGGCGGTGCCTTGCACATCGAGAGCCAACCCGGCAGTGGCACGACCATCGAAGTGCTGATCCCGGCGGATCGCCCCGGCCCGCCGCCTGGAGGCACGCCGCAGGGGTTCTGACCGGGTGTGCCCGCCGGCGTGGCGGCCGGGTCAGAGACGCCGAGCCCCAGGGAGCGCACCCCGTACCCACGATTGAGTGCGCGCAATCACCGGACGGCCACGGCGTGGCATCTTGTCGCGTCGAGCGGTGGATGGGGGTGCAGCATGCTGAGGGTGGTGCTCGTCGACGACTCGAAGGCCGTCCAGCGGAGCCTGGGACAGTTGCTTGGATCAGTCGCCGGGATCGAGATCGTCGGCTGCGCGGAAGATGTCACCGGCGCGCTCGAGGTCATCGAGGATGCGCACCCTCACGTCGTCGTGCTGGACGTCGATCTGCGCGACGGCGAGCGGGGGATCGACGTCCTGCGCCATGTCGTCCGACAGCACCCAGGCATCAAGGTCGTGGTCTTGTCGAACCTCAGCTGGGGCGCTATGCGCGAAGGCTTCCTCCGCAGCGGGGCAAGCGCCTATTTCGACAAGTCGAACGAATTCCTGGGTGCACGGGACTGGATTGCGGCGATGGTTCCGCCGGGGCATCCGCGCAGCGACAGCGTGCCTGTGGGCGGACACTGAGGGGCCGGCCACGAGCGCAGGCCACGAGCGCAGGTCTTGGGGCCCGGAAAAGGCCAACGGCCCAGAGGCGGGAGCCCCTGAGCCGTTGCGTTCTTGGATTCTGGCGCGGCTGGCAGGATTCGAACCCACGACCCCTTGGTTCGTAGCCAAGTACTCTATCCAACTGAGCTACAGCCGCACGACAGCCGCGCAGTATATCTCAGCACGCGGGTGTCGACGGTCGGCCCCGGTCCGGGAGGCCAAGCTCAGTCCAGTGTGGCTGCGGTGCGGTCGCAGGAGGCAGCGCGTGCTTCATCGCCCTGCGCGCGCGCCATCTGCGCCAGCCGGCGCCAGGCAGCACGCCGGGCGCGGGTAGGCAACGTCGGCGCGCCAGCGGCCTGCTCGAGGAGAAGGCGGGCCTTGCCGTAGAGGCCACTGGCCGCGTACGACGAACCCACCGCGGCAAGCACGGCGCTGTCGTGGCCGAAGGCCTGCGCGGCGCTCTCGAGCGCTGGCAGCCAGTCGGAGGTGATGCCGTCGGTGGCTTCGGCCAGCGTCAGCGCGATGGCCTCGCGATCGGCGCGATCCAGTTCTCCCAGGCGATCCCAGAACGGACGCAGCCACTGGCGCGCCTGATCCGCCGCGCCGAGGTCGACGGCGCGTTTCGCGGCTCGCGATGCGATGCGCGGGTCGCGCCGGTCGGCGGCATCGAACTGCTGCCACAGGCGGCGCAGTTGCTGCAGGTCGTGGGCCTGCGCGAGCGTCTCCTCGGCCAGTGCGCGCAGCAGGCCCTGCGCCACGGTGGGCGAAAACGCCTGGTGGTTGGCCAGCAGCCGCGCCATGTGCAACGCCTGCAGAGGCTCGCGCGCGGCACGCGCCGCGTACATGCGCAGCCTCAGAGCCTGCATGCGGCGCGCGGCGCCGGGCGTCAGCGCCGCCAGCGCCTCCAGCGACTGCGAGGCGTCGTGGTCGTCCAGCGCCCACTGTGCGGCCATCAGGTGAGCGCCATCGTCCAGGCCGCGCCCGCTGCCTCCCTGCCGCGCTGCTGCGAGCGCCCTGCCCAGCGATTCCTGGCGCCCGTTGCGGTCCTGCATGCGGTGCGCGCCATTGGCCGCGAGCAGGTGACCGATGGCGGCAAAGTCGTGCGCGGCGGCCAGCGCGGGCACGTGGGCCTGCAGCGCGAGCGCCCGTTGCGCCGCCTTGCGCGCGCGACCGTAGCGGGCGTTGGCCAGTTCGGCGATCGCCTCGCGCAACGCGGCATGCGCAGCCTGCTCCTTGCGATGCTCTCGCCACTCGCGCGCACGCTGCGGCAGGCTCACGAGGCGAACCAGCGCATGCGTGGCCACCACGATCGCCGCGCAGAGCGCCAGCACCGTGAGCACGAAGAAGTTGAGCGAGACATCGGTGCGCCAGCCAGCCCAGAAGATGGAGACGAGGCCGTCGTTGCGCCCGAACGTCGTCGCGGCGACCACCGCCACCGCAAAGAGCAGGACGACCCAGATCAGCCCACGCATGGAACGGCCCGGTCGTCGTGAGGTGCGCGAGGCAACACCGGCCGCCTCAACGGCCAGCGGAGGTTGCGGCGATGGCAGCCAGCGTCGCATCGGGTCGCGGCAGCGACACGTTGCGCGCCTGTGCGATCACCTGACGCAGCGCGTCCATGGCCACCGTCGTGCGGCGCACGCTGCGGTCGAAAAAGCGTTCGAGCGCCACCAGCGACTCGCGCAGATCCGACTGCGCAATGTCGAACTGGCGCGACAGCAGCGCCAGCCGCGCATTGAGCAACCGCAGCTTGACGTTCTCGCGCAGGAAGTAGGCCTGCTCTGGAGCGATGAGCATCGCCTGCGGATCGTCGATGCGCGTCACGCGCAGCAGCGCGCGTGTTTCGGCCCAGGCGTGCGTGGTGATTCGGCTCCACGCCTGACGCAACGTGTCGGCCATGGCCCATCGTTGGCCGGCGGCGCCGGCACTCGCTGAAGCCGCACCCGTGGCAGTGGATGCAGTCGCCGGCGCAGCGCCGGCGGTGACCTCGCTGCCGCCCGCCGCCGCCGTGCCACCGGGTGCCGCACCGCGCCGCGCCGCGGCGTGCTGAGGCACGACCAGCAAGGGCAACTCGTCGACCTGGCGCATCACGTCGTCCAGCCGACTGGCCAGCACGGAGAGGTCCGCGCCGCCCGCCGCGCGCGTGCGTTCCAGGTCCTGAGCCACGGCCCGGCGCACGCGTTCCAGGCGCGGCTGCGCGTAGCGTGCCAGGCGCTCTTCGGCCTGGCGCAGCACCAGGAGCATCGGCTCGGCGCTGCCGGTGATGGCCGACTGCTGCTGCGCCACGCGGACGGCCGCCTCGATGTCGGCGAGAACGTTCTCGTCGCGGGAACGCGCCAGCGATTGCAGCAGGTCCTCGAACTGCGAGCGCTGCATGGCCGTCTCGGCCACGCGCGCCTCGAGCAGTGCCATCTTCGCCGCCACCTCGCGCGACGCCGTCTCCGCCTGGCGCGCAAGCACGCGCGCCTCTCCGGCCGTCTGCGTCGCCTCCTGCTGCCGGCGCACCAGTTCGGCCTCGAGCACCTTGACGCGTTGCTGAGCCGAGTACGACAAGGCCAAGGCACCGGCAGCCAGGGCGGCGAGGACCACGGCCACCGGGAGCAGCCCGCGCCAGACCCACGCCGGCGTCGTGCCGACCGCCGCAGCCGTCGCCGCGACGGCCTCGGCCGGTGGCACCTGGGCTTCGGGCGTGGGCGCCCTCTCGCTGGCAGGCTCGATCTCGACCGCTGTCGACTTCGGTTCCGGCGCGGTTGAAGACGGGGGCGTGGCTTGGGTCACAGGGGGCGGGATTGTATCGACGCCCCCTTGGCGGACGGGTCCGGCACCGCCCGCTGGCGCAGCGCCAACCAGGCCTGCAGCAGCGGCTGCACGCCGGGTGGCAGCACCTGCACCTGCGTGAAGCCGATCGACCGCGCTGCCTCGCCGATGCGGGGATGCGTGGCCATGGCGAACGAGGTCCGCCAAGGGCCCCCCGGCGCCAGCCTGGGCAGGTTGTGCACCGCCTCGCTGCTGCTGAAGTGCCAGGCGTGGCCAGCGGGGTCGGCCACGGCGGTGGCGAGCACTTCGGCCCGTTCCTCGTTCAGGCGAGGCAGGGTGCGGCGGTAGGCGGCGACATGCTCCACCCGCGCCCCGGCCCCGCGCAGCGTGTCGGCCAGCCAGTCGCGCCCGCCCTCGCCTCGCACGATGAGCACGCTTGCGCCGCGCCAGTCCAGGTCGCGCAGGCGCAGCCACAACGCCTCGCTGTCCAGGCGTTCGGCCTCGGGCCCCGGCTCGCGCAGGCAGTGGGCCGGAACGCCGGCGGCCATGAGCGCCGCGCTGGTGCCCGGGCCGGTGGAGCCCGCCAGCGTCTGCCCCGGCCAGGCGGCACCGCCCGCTGCGGCGAAGAAGTGCGCCACCGCGTTGGCGCTCACGAACATCACCAGCCGCCGATCGGCCAGCGTCGCCCAGCAACGGCGCAACGCGCCCGGTGCATCCCCCTCCGACAACCGGGACGCAGGGTCACCCGCGTCCGCAAGGGGCTCGATGCCGATCAGCGGCAAGGCATGCGCATCGATGCCGAGCGCCCGCAATTCCTGAACCGCGGACAACGCCTGCGCCAGGGGTCGCGTGACGATGAGCCGCATCGGACCGCTCCTGTCTCTGCAGCCGAACGCGCCCAGCCGCCGCGGCCCGCTGGCGCTCAGGCCGGCGCCAGGTACTCGGCCGCGCCCGCGGCCATGAGCCCGGCCGCCACCGCCTGGCCCAGCGCCTGCGCGGCCGCGGCGTCGCCCACCACGGCATCGTCGGCGGCACGCAGCAGCGGCCGGCGTGCGTCGCCTGCATGACCGAGCGCCGCCTCGATGAACAGGCGCTCGCCGGCCCAGCGCGCATGCGCGGCCAGCGGCATGCTGCAGCTGCCGCCCAGCGTGCGCGACACGGCGCGCTCGGCCAGCGCCGCGAACTCGGTGGCGTGGTGCGACGTCTGCGCCAACAGCGCGCGCAATGCGGTCGCGTCCTCGCGCACTTCGAGGCCGAGCGCGCCTTGCCCGGCGGCGGGGATCATCTGCCGCACGTCGAAGCAGGCGCGGATGCGCGAGGCCAACCCGAGGCGCGTCAACCCGGCTGCGGCGAGCACGATGGCGTCGTAGCCGCCTTCGTCGAGCTTGCGCAGGCGCGTGTCAAGGTTGCCGCGCAGGGGCTGGATGTCGAGGTCCGGGCGCACCGTCAGCAACTGCGCCTGCCGCCGCAGGCTGGAGGTGCCTACGCGGGCGCCCCGGGGCAGTTCCTCGAGCGAGGCAAAGCGGTTGGAGACGAAGGCATCGCGCGGGTCCTCCCGCTCCCACACGGCGGCGAGCACGAAGCCCGGCGGCAGGTCCATCGGCACGTCCTTCAGCGAG
The DNA here is from genome assembly GCA_016790435.1 of Rubrivivax sp. Classification (GTDB taxonomy): domain Bacteria; phylum Pseudomonadota; class Gammaproteobacteria; order Burkholderiales; family Burkholderiaceae_C; genus Rubrivivax. Next base: position 22,165 of record JAEUPE010000013.1, read on the forward strand.
TGCACGGCGAGGTGGGCCCGGCCCTCCTCGAGTGCCGTCTCGAGCTCCTTCACGAAGAGGCCTTTGCCGCCGATCTTGGACAGCGTGCGGTCCAGGATCTGGTCGCCACGCGTCGTCATGCCCAGCAGTTCAACCTGAAGGCCGAAGCGCTCGGTCAGCACCCCCTGGACATGCTCGGCCTGCCAGAGAGCGAGGCGGCTTTCGCGCGTGGCGATGATGGTGCGGCTGGCAGGGGTCTGGTCGCGGGCCTGATTCATGCATCGATTATCGCCAGCGCCCATGGCCGGCCCTGGCGTGGTGCAGGTTTGCCCACGAATGGCCCAGCAACGCAGCAGAATTGGTAACTCGATTACGCGAGGAGGACCCGACATGACCAAGACCACCCGCCCACCGAAGAAGGCCGTCAGCCGCCGCGCGACCGATTCGCTCTCAGCGCAGGCGGACGCCGCGGCAAAGAATCGCCCTTTGGTCGAAGATATCCGGTTACTCGGCCGCATCCTCGGCGACGTGATCCGCGAGCAGGAGGGCACGGCCGCCTTCGAGCTCATCGAGCGCATCCGCCAGCTCTCGGTGGCCTTCCGCCTCAAGGCCGATGCCAGCGCCGGGCGCGTGCTCGACCGGCTGCTGAAGAACCTGAGCGCCGACCAGACCGTCACCGTCATCCGCGCCTTCAGCTACTTCAGCCACCTCGCCAACATCGCCGAGGACCGGCATCACCTGCGGCGCCGCGCCGTGCACGAGCGCGAGGGCCACCAGCAGGAGGGTTCGCTGGCGTTGGCCTTCGAGCGCCTCCAACGCGCCGGCGTGCGCGCCACCGAGGTGGCCGAGATGCTGTCGCGGGCGCACATCTCGCCCGTGCTCACGGCCCACCCCACGGAGGTGCAGCGCAAGAGCATCCTCGACGCCGAGCGCGCCATCGCCCACCTCGTGGCCGGGCGCGACGACCCGATGGCCCCGCCCGAGCGGCAGGCCGAGAACGAAGCGCTGATTCGCGCCCGCGTGACGCAACTGTGGCAGACGCGCATGCTGCGCACCACGCGCCTGGCCGTGGCCGACGAGATCGAGAACGCGCTCTCGTACTACCCGGTGACCTTCCTGCGCGAGGTGCCGCGGCTCTACCGCGAGATCGAGCACATGCTGCCCGGGCACGCGGTGGGCAACTTCCTGCGCATGGGGCATTGGATCGGCGGCGACCGCGACGGCAACCCGAACGTGGGCGCGGCGACTTTGAAGCGCGCCCTCGGCCGGCAGGCCGAGGTGGCCCTGCGCTTCTACCTCACCGAGGTGCACGAACTCGGCGCCGAGCTCTCGATCTCGGGCACGCTTGTGAGCGTGTCGCCGGCACTCGCGGACCTGGCCAGCCGCTCGCCCGACGCCAACCCGCACCGCGAGGACGAGCCCTACCGGCGCGCGCTCATCGGCATCTATGCGCGCCTGGCAGCGACGCTCGAGCGTCTCACCGGCACCGAAGCGCTCAGGCACGCCGTGGCACCCCAGGACCCCTACCCGGACGCCGAGGCCCTGTTGAGCGACCTGGAGGTCGTCGCCGCCTCGCTGGCTGGCCACCACGCCGAGGCGCTGGTGGCGCCGCGCCTGGCACCGTTGATGCGCGCGGTGCAGGTGTTCGGATTCCATCTCGCCACCCTCGACCTGCGTCAGAGCTCCGACAAGCACGAATCCGTGGTCGCCGAGCTGCTGCGCACGGCGCGCATCGAAGCCGATTACGAGGCGCTGCCCGAGCCGGCCCGCCGCGAGCGGCTGCTCGCCGTGCTGGCCGACGCCCGTGGCCTGCGCGTGCGCGGGGCGGTGTACGGCGAGCTCACGCGCTCCGAGCTCGACGTCTTCGAGACCGCCCGCGAGGCGCTCGCGCGCTACGGGCGTGGCGCCATCCGCCACTACATCATCAGCCACACCGAGGAGGTGAGCGACCTGCTCGAGGTGCTGGTGCTTCAGAAGGAGTGCGGCCTATTCGAAGGGCTGCTCGGCGAGCCGGCAGGCAACGGCACGAACGCCGGTTCGCCGGCCAAGGCAGCGCTGATCGTCGTGCCGCTCTTCGAGACCATCGGCGACCTGCGCCGCTGCGAAGCCATCATGCGCGAGTTCTATGCGCTGCCCGGCATCACCGAGATGGTGGTGGCCAGCGGCGGCGAGCAGGATGTGATGCTCGGCTACAGCGACAGCAACAAGGACGGCGGCTTCTTCACCAGCAACTGGGAGCTCTACCGCGCCGAGACGGCGCTCGTGCAATTCTTCACCGGGCTGCGCGAAGGGCACGGCATCACGCTGCGCCTCTTCCACGGTCGCGGCGGCACGGTCGGCCGCGGCGGTGGCCCGAGCTACCAGGCCATCCTGGCGCAGCCGCCGGGCACGGTGAACGGGCAGATCCGCCTCACCGAGCAGGGCGAGGTCATCGGCTCCAAGTACGCCAACCCCGAGATCGGCCGGCGCAACCTCGAGACGCTCGTCGCTGCCACCGTCGAGGCGACGCTGCTGCACCCCACGCGCGCCGCGCCGCGCGCCTTTCTCGAGGCCGCCGCCGAGATCAGCGCCGCCAGCATGGCCGCCTACCGCAAGCTCGTCTACGAGACGCCGGGCTTCGTCGACTACTTCTTCGCCGCCACGCCCATCCGCGAAATCGCCGAGCTCAACATCGGCTCGCGCCCGGCCATCCGGCCCAAGGATGGCAAAGCCTCACGCGCCATCGAGGACCTGCGCGCCATTCCCTGGAGCTTCTCGTGGGGCCAAGCGCGCATGGCGCTACCGGGCTGGCTGGGCTTCGGCAGTGCCATCGCCGGCTTCGTCGGCGACCTCGAAGCGCCGCAGGCCGAACGGCTCGAGTTGCTGCAGCGCATGGTCCGGCAGTGGCCCTTCTTTCGCACGCTGCTGTCGAACCTCGACATGGTGCTGGCCAAGAGCGATCTGCGCATCGCCGCGCGCTACGTGGAGCTCGTCGAGGACCGCACGCTCGGCCGGCGCATCTTCGGCCTGCTCAAGGGCGAGTGGCAGCGCTCGGTGGACGCGCTCACGCTGGTCACGGGCGAGAGCACGCGGCTGCAGTCGAACCCCACGCTGGCGCGCTCGATCGCGCACCGATTCCCTTACCTCGACCCGCTCAACCACCTGCAGGTCGAACTGCTGCGCCGCTACCGCAACCGGCGCGAAGGCGGGGCGGGGGTGGAACGGCTGCAGCGCGGCATCCACCTGTCCATCAACGGCATCGCCGCCGGGCTGCGCAACACGGGTTAGCGCAAGCCGGCCCTTGCCGCAAGGCCGGCCGAAGCGCCATCGGCCGCAATCAGGCCCCGTGCCAGACGACCGGCCTGCCGGCGCCCGCCCAGCGCGCGAAGTGCGGCTCGTAGAACTTCTCGACGACGTTGCGCTTGACCTTCAGCGTGGGCGTCACGAAGCCGCTCTCCACCGTCCACTGCTCGGGCACGACGGCGACGAAGTCGAGCCGCTCGTGCGGGTCGAGTTGCGCATTCACGGCCTGCAGGTGCGCCTCGAGCTCTTCGCTGAAGGCCTGGCGCGCTTGCGGGTCCTGCAGCGCCTGCCACTGCTCGGGCGGCAGCATGGCCACCGCGAAGGGCTGCGGGAAGGCCACGCCGGTCACCATGCAGGCGTCCAGCCGGGTGAACTCGCCGAGCTTGCTCTCGATGGGCGCCGGCGCCACGTACTTGCCCTTGCTCGTCTTGAACTGCTCCTTGGCGCGGCCGATGATCCTGAGGCGGTGGTCGCTGTCGAACTCGCCCAGGTCGCCGGTCTTCAACCAGCCGTCGTCGGTCATCGTCTCGCGCGTCTTGTCGGGCTCCTTGAAGTAGCCCTGCATGTGGGCCGGGCCGCGCGAGAGCACCTCGCCTTCGCCCGACAGCTTCACCTCGCAGCAGCTGACGGCGTGGCCGACGTACCCGACGCGGCCGCGGCCAGGCATGGTGCAGGTGGCGGTGCCGAACTGCTCGGTCATGCCGTAGGCCTCGAGCAACTCGAGCCCCAGCCGGTGGTACCAGCTCAGCACCTCGGGCGGCATGGGCGCCGCCGCCGTGCCGGCGAAGCGGACGGAGTCGAGCCCGAGCTGCTTGAGGATCTTGCCCTTCACTATGCCGCCGAGCACCGGGATGGACATGAGCAGGTCGAGCCGGCGCGGCGGCATCTTCGCGAACACCCCCTGCTGGAACTTCACCCACAACCGCGGCACCGAGAAGAAGAACGTCGGCCGCGCGCGCTGCAGGTCGGCCAGGAAGGTGTTCAGCGACTCGGCGAAGAAGATGCGCGAGCCGACCCGGATGCTCGGACCCTCGACGATGCAGCGTTCGGCCACGTGCGCCAGCGGCAGGTACGAGAGCGCGCGGTCGGAGGCCTGCAGGCCGATGATCTCCTGCACCGTGCGCGCGGTGTAGGCGAAGGAGCCGAAACCATGCACCGCGCCCTTCGGCGCCCCGGTCGTGCCGGAGGTGTAGACGAGCGTGGCCACCGTGTCCGCGGCCGGTGTCGGGCTTTCCGCCAGCGGCGGCGTGGCACGAACGATGTCGTCCCAGGCCAGGCAGCCCTCGGCC
>JAEUPE010000031.1 GCA_016790435.1 Rubrivivax sp.
CGAGGTGTTGCCCAGGCCGCCCACCAGCGTGAGGGCACCCACCTGCGCACGGGTAAGTCCGAGTGCACGCCCGAGCGACCCGAACAGCAGCGCGCCGAAGACGAACAGCACCCACGGCATCAGGACCGGCAGCAGATGGTCGCGGTCGAACTGGAAGCCGTGCAGCGTGCGCAGCGTCACCGCCGGCAGCGACAGGTGCACGATGACGGCGTTCAACGCCTGGTGCGCGTGATCGGCCACGCGGTGCAAGCGCCGCAGCAGCCAGCCCGCCAGCAGGCAGGTCGCGAGCATCAGGAGGTTGGCCATGCCTGGCGCCTGCGGCACCGGGGGGGCCAAGGGCACGCGTGGCCCGGCGCTTGGTCAGCGCCCCGCCAGCGCCACCGGGCAGCCCGGCAGTTCGCGCCAGCGCGCCAGGCGGGGCGCGGCCACGCTGAACTCCATGGCATAGAGCTGGCGGCCATGGCGCACCATCTGATGTGCCACGCGCGCGGCCTCGCAGTGGCCCTCGTCGGCCAGTTGCGCAAAGGCTGCGAAGGCAGTGCCGAAGTGGCCGATCTCGTATTCCTCACGCGCGGCATCGAAGCGTGTCGCCTGCGCCGCCTGCGCATTCGGCAACGCCGCGGCACGCTGGGGCTGGGCGAACGCCGCCGGGGCGACCGCGAGGATCAACGCCGCGAACGGCGCCGACAGCAGGGCCAGGGTCCGGCGCGCACGCATGGACTGAGGTTGGTTCACGGCAGACTCCTAGTGCTTTGGGCGGACCGGGGGGTCCTCGGTCGACGACTCAGGCGCCGTGGACGGTGCAGACGATGACTTCGCAGGTGTCCACCACGGGCACCTGCCTGGCCAGGCGCGCCCCCGGCGCCTGCACCGCGGCGATGAGCAGCGCCATCGCCGCCGCCGCGGCCCACAACAGCGCCGGCATCGCGACATGGCGCGCGTGCACGAGATCGAAGTCCTGTGGGCCGATGCCGCCGCGGGCGGGACCATGGAAATGCGCAAAGAGGCTCATGCCGGGTGCTCCTGTTCGGTGATGGACGAAGGTCTCGATGTCCCTTCATCTGCACGTACGGAGTCAGCACTCCAACCCGGTCATGGCCGCATCCCTCCGCTGTGGGATGCGCGCGCCGCCCAGGCGCGCCGCGATTCAGGTGGCCTGGAAGTTCGAGTCGCTGGCGCTCATCGGGGCCGCACGAAGGCCGCACGGCGCTCACGCGGGGCTCGGGTGCGCCGCGCGGCCTGCCCCGACCGCTCAGCCCATCGCCGCGAGCAAGAGCAGGCGCGCCTTTTCCCAGTCGCGCCGCACGGTGCGCTCGGACAACCCGAGCGCCTCGGCGATCTCCGGCTCCGAGAGGCCCCCGAAGAAGCGCATCTCGGCCACCTGCGCCAGGCGGGGCTCGGCCTTCTCCAGCACTTCCATCGCCTCGTGCACGCGCAGGGCGTCGTTCTCCGGCGCGGCGATCTGTTCGGACAGCTGCGTGTCGAGCACCACGTGCTCGGAGTCGCCGCCGCGCCGCTCGGCCGCCCGCGCGCGCGCGTAGTCGACGATCACCGAGCGCATCACGCGCGAGGCATAGGCGAAGAAGTGGTGCCGGTTCTCCACCGGCAGCGATTCGGCGCCGACCATCTTCAGGAACGCCTCGTGCACGAGCGAGGTGGTGCCCAACAGCGTCATCGTCCGGTGCGGGCGCAGGCGCGCGGCGGCCAGCCGGCGCAGGTCTTCGTAGAGCATGCTGAAGGCCTGGCCCGCGGCTTTCTGGTCGCCTTGGCGGGCCGATTCGAGCAGCGTCGTCAATTCCGACATGACACCTCCGATCCCTCTGCGCATTGTGGCCAGGGGATCAGGGTGCAACAAGACGAGTCCGCCCCAGTCGTCGTCCCGCGATGCGATGCCGCGGGAACGGCTTCACCGCCTCAAGACGGGCGGCGCGGCTGGCGGGCAAGCCTGGCGTAGAGCGCGGCGCGCGACATGCACAGCAGGCGAGCAGCTGCGACACGGTTGCCACCGGTGGCCGCGAGCGCGGCGGCGATGGCTGCGTCCTCGATCTCGCTGACCTGCTCTGCCAGGGGGCGCAGCAGCGCCGCGGCGGGCGCCGTGTCCGGCGCCGCATCGACCTCTGCCCAGGCCGGTGCCGCTGCAGGCGACGGCACCGCCTCGGAGGCCGCGGCTGCGCGCGCGGCCCCGGCCGCCCCGCGTGCCGACCCCGCCAACGGCAGCGAGGCGACGAAGTGCCGCGCCTGCAGATGAACGTCGTCCGTCATCAGCGTTGCCTGTTCGATCACGTTGCGCAGCTCGCGGATGTTGCCGGGCCAGGGCTGCGCGGCCAGCAGGTCGAGCGCGTCGGGTGCCAGGCTCTTGTGCGCCATGCCGCTGCGCCGTGCGATGTCCTCCGAAAGCGCCTCGGCCAGCGCCTCCAGGTCGGCGAGCCGCTCGCGCAGCGCCGGCAGCCGGATGGGCAGCACGTTGAGCCGGTAGTAGAGGTCGGCACGAAAGCGGCCGTCCGCCACCATGGCCGCCAGGTCGCGGCTGGTGGCGGCGATGACACGCACGTCCACCCGCTCGACACGGTTGCTCCCCAACGGCTCGATCTCCTGCTCCTGCAGCGCACGCAGCAGCTTGGCCTGCAGCGCCAGCGGCATGTCGCCGATCTCGTCGAGGAAGAGCGTGCCGCCGTCGGCGAGCTTGAACTTGCCCTCGCGCCCCTTGCGCTCGGCGCCGGTGTAGGCCCCCGGCGCGACGCCGAAGAACTCGGCCTCGAGCAGCGTGTCGGGCACGGCCGCGATGTTCACGCTCACGAGCGGGCGCGGCGCACGCCGGCTGGCGGCGTGGATGCCGTGCGCGAGCAGCTCCTTGCCGGTGCCCGTTTCGCCCAGCAGCAGCACGGCACTGTCGGTGAGCGCGACGCGGCGGGCCAGCCGCTTCACCTCCAGCGCCGCGGGGCTCGCGCCGATGAAGCTCGCGATGCTGTGCTTGGGCCGCCTGGCCTGCGCGATCTCGCGCCGCGCCGCGTCGAGCTCGCCCTGCAGGCGGCCGAACTTGGCCAGCAGCGGCTGCATCGTCGTCTCCGGGTGGTCGAGCAGCACGTAGCCCACCGCGCCGATCACCTCGCCGGCCTCGTTCTTCAGCGGCAGGCGGCTGACGAGGAAGGTACCGGCCTGGTTGGTCAGCAGGTCGACGAGGATCGGCTGGCCGCTCTCGATGACCTGGCCCATCAGCGTGTTGGGCACCACCTCCTCGACGCGGCGGCCGACGAAGTCGGCCTCCTCGTGCCCGAGGGCGGGCAGGAAGCGCTTGTAGCCATCGCTGATCCAGACGATGCGGTGGTTGCGGTCGACCACCATCGTGCCAATCGCCGTGTGGTTGAAGACGTCGAACAGGCTCTTCGCGGCGAGCTCGAGCACGCGCTCGGCATCGAGCGCGGCGGCGGCGACATCGGAGCCGCCGCGCGCCGCAGCGGCAGAGGTCGCGGCCGCAGCGGCGGCGGGCGCAGCGACAGGGGGAACGTGTGAAGCCATCCGGGTCGCCACTGTAGCGGCGCCCGCCCTCCGGTTGGCGTGGCTGTCACGCGCGGTGCCATCATTGCCGACTTCATCGGGCCGGCCCGTCGCCAAGCCCGCGTTCCGCCTGCCCAGAGCCCTTGGATGGAGTTCGTGATGACCCGCGCCGCCCCACTTCGCATCGGTTCCACCACGCGCCGCTGGCCCGCCCTGCTGATCGCCGCCACGCTCGTGCTGGGCGCCTGCGGCACGGCCGTGCGCAACCCCGTCACCGGCCAGACCGAGCGCACGGTGATGGACGAGCGCGCCGAGATCACCGAGGGTGCCAAGGCGCACGAGGAGATCCTCAAGGCCTATGGCGTGGTGCCCGACGCGGCCCTGCGCGCCTACGTCGACGGCGTCGGCCAGAAGCTCGCCGCGCAGTCGCATCGCGCCCAGCTGAAGTGGACCTTCAGCGTGCTCGACAGCGCCGAGATCAACGCCTTCGCGCTGCCCGGCGGGTTTGTCTACGTCACGCGCGGCATCATGGCCCACCTCGACAGCGAGGCCGACCTCGCGGGCGTGCTCGGGCACGAGATCGGCCACGTCACCGCACGCCACGGCGCGCAACGCGCCACGCAGCAGCAGCGCGCCGGCGTGGGCGTGGCCATCGCCACGGTGCTCGGTGCCGTGCTCGGCGGCCAGGGCGGCGCGCAGGTGGTGGGCGACATCGGCCAGACCATCGCCGCCGGCAGCATCGCCAAGTACGGGCGCGAGCAGGAGCTGCAGGCCGACCAGCTCGGCGCCGAGTACCTCTCGCGCGTGCGCTACAACCCGACGAACATGGTCGACGTCATCCAGGCCCTCAAGGACCAGGAGCGTTACGCTGCCGACGCCGCGCGCGCCGCCGGCCGCGCCGCGCCGCAGGGTGGCGGCTGGCTCGCCTCGCACCCGAGCAACGACGAGCGCCTGCAGTCGATCCGCAACACGGCGCTGAAGCTCGCCGGCAACCGCGGCGCCGCGGCCTGGGACGACGACGGCCGCTCGCGCTACCTGAAGGCGATCGAAGGCGTGACCTTCGGCGACAGCCGCGAGCAAGGCGTCGTGCGCGGGCGCCACTTCTTCCACGAGCCGCTGGGCATCGCCCTCACCGCGCCCGCCGGCTGGCGCGTCGTCAACGACACCGAACAACTCGCGCTCATGAGTGGGGGCGGCGAGGCGGCACTCATCATGAAGCTGATCCCCGAGGCGGTGGTGAAGAAGGTCGGCACCGACCACGCCGCCATCCTGCGCGACGCGCTCGGCGCCACCGCCGGCACGACGGAGAAGCTGACGCTGGGCGGCAGCCTGTCGGCCACGCACTTCGCCGGCCAGCGGCGCAATGCGCAAGGGCAGACCGGGCCGCTCAACGCCACCATCGTTTCCGGCCCGGGCGGCAAGCTCTTTCTGCTTGGCTGGGCCGCGCGTGACGCCGCGGCGCTGCAGGCCACCAAGGGGGCTCTGCGCGAGGCCGAATTCAGCTTCCGCCCGCTGACGCCCGCCGACCGCAACGCGGCGCGGCCGTGGCGCGTGAAGCTGGTGCCCTTCCCGGCCGGCGGATTTGCGCAGCTGGCGCGGTCGACGCCATTGACCGATTTGCCGGAGCAGCAACTGCGCCTGCTCAACAGCGCGTACCACGAGGGTGCGGCGGGCAGTGGCGCGGGCAGCCGCGACCCGAAGCCGGGGCAGTTGGTGAAGGTCATCGAGTAGCTGAGGCGCCCGCCGGTGAGGCCTTGGCGCTGCGGGCGCGATGGCTGACTCGAAGCAGGCCGGGTCTCGCCCCGGCGGGCGACCGACTTTCTTTGCTGGTGCAAAGAAGGTAGGCAAAGAACGCACCTTGATGTCCTGAGACGATTGATTGCTTTCTGAGGCGGGCCTCTATTTGGCCGGCTCGCTTCGGCGCGAAACACCATCGATCGTGCTTCTCGCTGCGGCTCGCGCTCGTGAGTTCGGCCCAGTCCGGCGCGCGCCAGCGTCCGTGCCGAACTCATGGGCGCCAGTCGGGGCTCGCCAGCGTTTCGTGGGTGTTTGTGACCGAAGCGCGCTGGCCAAATTGAGGCCCGCCTCAGCAAGCAATCCATCGGTGCAGGACATCAGGCCCTTTGCTTTGGTTACTTTCATTTGGGCCAGCAAATGAAAGTGACTCGCCCGCAGGGGCGAGACCCGGCACGCAACAGGACCAGCCGCGGCCCCCGAAGCAGGAAACAGCCCCGGCCAAGGCGAGACCCAACCTGAAGGCAAGGCTCCCAGCCATCCCGCCCCCACCTCCCCGGGCTCTCCTCAATGGCAAAGCAGCCCTCCCGGCCTTAGCCTCTCCGCGTGCTCGACGACATCCGCCATGCCACCGCCCGCCGACGCGCGCAGAAGGCCAGCCAGCGCCTGCAGCTGGATTGCCGCCGCCTGCTGCGCGACAGTGCCGGCCTCAACGGCATGGCCATCGCGAGCGACCTCATCGACCGCATCGAAGACCTGGACGACGAGCAGCTCGACAGCTTCTTCGCGTGGATGGCCAGCGAGCTCAGCCCCGACCCGGCCGCCGTGCTGCGCGCCGCCGAGGCCTATGCGCGCACACCGAAGGCCGAGACGCTGCTGGCGCTCACCGCCGTGGCCGAGCCGCCACGCCAGGAGCTTTTCCGCCGCATCAACCGCATGCCCGGCGGCACGACGGCGCTGCTGCGCCTGCGCCGCGCCCTGCTCACGCGCCTGCGCCAGCGGCCCGAGTTCGAGGCCATCGAGGCCGACCTGCTGCACCTGCTGAACTCGTGGTTCAACCCGGGCTTCCTGCAACTGCGGCGCGTCGACTGGAACTCGCCCGCGCAGTTCCTCGAGAAGATCATCCACCACGAGGCCGTGCACGAGGTCGACGGCTGGGACGACCTGCGCCGCCGCCTGCTGCCCGACCGTCGCTGCTTCGCCTTCCAGCACCCGCAGCTCAAGGACGAGCCGCTCATCTTCGTCGAGGTGGCGCTGCTGCCCGAGATGCCGGCGGCGATCGCGCCGCTCATCGACAAGAAGGCGCTGCCTCTGCCGCCGGAGCGCTTCCGCGTCGCCGCGTTCTACAGCATCAGCAATTGCGAGCCCGGCCTGCGCGGCGTCTCGCTCGGCAACTTCCTCATCAAGACGGTGGCACTGCAGCTGCAGCGCGAGTTGCCGCAGCTCAAGCGCTTCTGCACGCTCTCGCCGATTCCGGGCTTTGCGCGCTGGCTGCTCTCGGAGCCCGACCTGGCGGCCCTGCCCGGGTTGAAGCGCGGCGGTGCGGCAGCGTTGGAGGCGGCGCGAACGCGGCTGCTGGCACTCTCCGGCGGCGAGCTCGGCGCGTTGCGGGGCCTGCCGCTGCACGAGCGCATGGAGGCCGACGACGTCGCCGCGCTCACGCTGCTGGCCAATGCCTACCTCACGCACCTCTCGCCCACGCCGGCCGGCGACCCGGTAGCGCGTTTCCACCTCGACAACGGCGCCCGGCTCGAGCGCCTCGATCCGCGTGGCAACATGGCGCCCGCCGGGCTGAAGCAGAGCTTCGGCATGATGGTCAACTACCTCTACGACCTCGACAAGGTCGAGGCCCATCACGGCCGCTTCCGTGCCGGCGAGGTCGTGCGCTCGCGCGAACTCGCCGCCGCCCTTTAGCCCACCGTGCCCGCGCCCCCCACACCGCCTGCGCCGCCTGAACATCCGATCCACAGCAAGGAGACCTCCATGAATGCCCCCCTCAACCGCCGCCACGCGCTGATCGCCGGCGCCAGTGCGCTCACCGCGCCGTTCGCGCACGCCCAGGGCAGCGGATGGCCGACGAAGCCGGTGACCATCGTCGTGCCCTTCCCGCCCGGCGGCGGCACCGACGCCTTCGCGCGGCCGCTGTTCGCGACCATGACCAAGAACCTCGGCCGCCAGTTCGTCATCGACAACAAGGGCGGCGCGGGCGGCACGGTGGGTGCCTCGGTGGCGGCGCGCGCGGCCGCCGACGGCTATACCTACTTCATGGGCGCCGTGCACCACAGCATCGCGCCCAGCATGTACCCCAAGCTCGACTACGACATCGAGCGCGACTTCGTGCCCGTGGGCCTCGTCTCGAGCGTGCCGCAGGTCATCGTCGTCAACCCCTCGCGCGTGCAGGCGAAGACGCTGCCCGAGCTGCTGGAGTTCATCCGCAAGAACCCGGGCAAGCTCAACTACGGCTCGGCCGGCAACGGCACCTCGCACCACCTGGCCGGTGAGCTCTTCAAGCTGCAGACGAAGACGTTCATCACGCACATCCCCTACCGCGGCGCGGGCCCGGCGCTGCAGGACCTCGTGGCCGGTCAGGTGGACATGATGTTCGACGGCCTCGGCTCCTCGGCCGCGCACATCCGCGGCGGGCGCCTGCGGGCCATTGCCGTGGCGGCCGACAAGCGCGCGGTGGCCTTCCCCGATGTGCCCACCGCGGCCGAGAGCGGCGTGCCGACCTACAAGGTGGCCACCTGGTACGGCATCTGGGCGCCCAAGGGCACGCCCGCCGACATCGCCACGGCCATGGCGGGCGAGATGCGCAAGGCGATGAACGGCGACGACCTGAAGACCATGTGGACCAGCCTCGGCACCGAGACGCCCAACCTCTGGGGCGCCGAGTTCGGCCGCTTCGTCGGCGCCGAGGTCAAGCGCTGGGCCGAAGTGGTGAAGACCTCGGGTGCCAAGCTCGACTGAGCCTCACGAACATCGGTGCGATGAACCAGAACAACCACCACGCCGCCCACTCCGCCAGCGGCCGCTCGGTCGCCGCCAACCTCTACGTCGCGTTGCGCGCGGGCTTCCCGGCGGACCTCGCGCGCGTGGCCATCGAGACGGCCGACACGGCCACGCCGCTGCGCTACCGCTGGTCCGACCTCGAGCGCGGCAGCGCCATGCTCGCCAACCTGCTCGGCTCGCTCGAGCTTCCGGCCGGCTCGCGCGTGGCGGTGCAGGTGGACAAGAGCGTCGAGGCGCTCATGCTCTACCTGGCCGTGCTGCGCGCCGGCCACGTCTACCTGCCGCTGAACACCGCCTACCAGGAAGCGGAGATCGCCTACTTCCTCGGCAACGCCGAGCCGGCGGTGGTGGTGTGCAGCCGGCGCAACTTCGGCTGGGTGAGCCGCACCGCGTTCAACGCCGGCACGAAGCACGTCTACACGCTCGACGACGACCGCACGGGCACGCTGCTCGACCGCGCCGCGTTCCACCCCGACACGCACGATCCGATGCCCGTGGCGCCGGACGACCTCGCCGCCATCCTCTACACGAGCGGCACCACCGGGCGCAGCAAGGGCGCGATGCTCACGCACCGCAACCTGCTGTCGAACGCGCAGGTGCTGCACGAGGCCTGGGGCTGGGCCGATGTGGTCCGCGGTGGCGGCACCGACACGCTCATCCACGCGCTGCCGATCTTCCACGTGCACGGCCTCTTCGTCGCCTCGCACGGCGCGCTGCTGTCAGGCAGCAGGATGCTCTGGTTCAGCAAGTTCGACCCGCGCGCCACGGTCGCGCGGCTGCCCGAGGCCACGGTGTTCATGGGCGTGCCGACGCTCTACGTGCGCCTGCTCGGCGAGCCGACGCTCACGCGCGCGCAATGCGCGCACATGCGGCTCTTCATCAGTGGCTCGGCGCCGCTGCTGCTGGAGACCTTCCAGCAGTGGCAGGAGCGCACCGGCCACACCATCCTCGAGCGCTACGGCATGAGCGAGACGGTGATGCTGACGAGCAACCTCTACCGCCCCGAGAGCGCGCGCCGCGGCGGCACCGTGGGCCCGCCGCTGCCCGGCGTGGGCGTGCGCGTGCACGACGACAAGGGACAGCCCGTGGTCACCGGCGAGATCGGCGGCATCGAGGTCAAGGGCCCCAACGTCTTCAAGGGCTACTGGCGCATGCCCGAGACGACCGCCGACGAGTTCACCAACGACCTGTGGTTCAAGACCGGCGACGTCGGCCGCATCGATGCCGACGGCTACGTGACCATCGTCGGGCGCAGCAAGGACCTCATCATCAGCGGCGGCTACAACGTCTACCCGGCCGAGATCGAGGGCTTCATCAACGACATGCCGGGCGTCGCCGAGAGCGCCGTCGTCGGCGTGCCGCATGCCGACTTCGGCGAGGTCGGCGTCGCCGCCGTCGTGGCCAAGCCGGGCACGGCACTCGATGCCGAGGCCATCCTCGCCACGCTCAAGACGCGCATCGCCAACTTCAAGGTGCCCAAGCGCGTCTTCGTCGTGCCCGACCTGCCGCGCAACGCGATGGGCAAGGTGCAGAAGAACCTGCTGCGTGAGCAGCACAAGGGGCTGTTCGCGGGCTGAGGGATGGGCTCAGGCGTGGGCTGACCGAGGGCGGCCCTCGGCA